>NZ_JBFUMG010001003.1:0-971 GCF_054049495.1 Phyllobacterium sp. P5_D12
CCATTCGACCAGCTTGAAGGTTATATCTGGATGAACGGCGAATTCGTTCGCTGGGCGGACGCAAAGGTCCATGTGCTTACCCATGGCTTGCACTACGCCAGTTCGGTTTTTGAGGGTGAGCGGGCTTATGGCGGCGAAATATTCAAACTCAACGAGCACACTGAGCGCCTACATGAGTCTGCACGCATTCTTGGCTTCAAAATACCTTATACAGTTGAAGAACTGAACGATGCGAGCCGCAAACTATTGGCCAAACAGGGCTTCCAGGACGCCTATGTCCGGCCGGTTGCGTGKCGCGGTAGCGAATCAATGGGGGTTTCTGCTCAAGCAAACAAGATCAACGTCGCCATCGCTATCTGGCAGTGGCCGAGTTATTTCGACCCGGCCCAGAAGCTCAAAGGTATCCGCCTGGATCTCGCGGAATATCGCCGTCCTGACCCACGAACCGCTCCATCGAAGTCCAAGGCAGCGGGTCTATATATGATATGCACGATCTCCAAGCATGCGGCGGAGGCAAAGGGATATGCTGACGCACTAATGCTCGATTGGCGTGGACGGGTTGCCGAAGCAACTGGCGCGAACGTATTTTTCGTCAAGGATGGAGTTCTTCACACACCAACGCCAGATTGTTTCCTCGATGGTATCACACGCCGGACAGTCATCGATTTGGCCAAGCGCCGTGGTTATGAAGTTATCGAGCGCGCCATTCTGCCGGAAGAACTGGAGACTTTCGAGCAATGCTTCCTGACGGGGACAGCCGCAGAAGTTACGCCGGTGGCAGAAATTGGTCCTTATCGTTTCACCGTTGGCGAGATGGCAGCTAATCTGATGAATGATTATGCAGCAGAAGTAATGCCAAAGAAAGCTGCTGCTGAGTAACAGCTGGATAAAACGAAGAAATGAACTTGATACCTACGGTATGAKGTATCAAGTTGTTTGACATTGATTAAAACTTAGTCATCATGTTGCAT
>NZ_JBFUMG010001004.1:0-967 GCF_054049495.1 Phyllobacterium sp. P5_D12
CCTGTACGCGCCACAACGGGTAAAGCGCCGAAGAGGCAAAATACATCGGGAAGATCACGAAGTTCATGATGCCGGCGAAGTTTTCCAGCTGCTTGATCAGGGATGACAAAAGCATTCCAAGCGCACCCAGCATCATGCCCGACAGGAACAGCGCCGGCAGCGTCAGCAGATACCCGGACGGCGGCGCCTTGACGCCCCAGAACCAGGCGATGAACAGGAAGGCGTAGACCTGAATGATGGAAACGGCAACGCCGGCCAATAGCTTCGACACCAGCAGGAACCAGCGCGGAAACGGACTGACGAGAAGCGTGCGCATATTGCCCATTTCCCGGTCGTAGACCATGGAGAGGGATGATTGCATGCCGCTGAACAGGAGGATCATGCCGCAAAGGCCGGGTGTGATATAGACTTCGTAAAGCACATAGGTCTGATAGGGCGGGATAATCGAAACGCCGAGCACCTGCCTGAACCCAGCCGCAAAGATAAACAGCCACAGCAGAGGGCGCACCAGCGACGAGATGAAACGTTCGCGCTGGTTGAGATAGCGCAGGCCTTCACGGATGAGAATACCCTTCAGGCAAACCAGATAATTCATCACGCCGAAGCGCATGCGTCCGATCGACACGTGGCTGGCAATGTGCGTCATAGCCGGTTCCCCGCATTCAGTGCATATATCCCGGTAAGCCGCGAGAACGCCTCGTTGATCGTCTCCGCCCCGGCGTTCTTGACCACGTCATGCACCGGACCGTTGGCGACGAGCTTGCCCTGGTTGAGGACAATGACCTGATCCGCATGACTGACCTCGTCGATCAGATGCGTCGCCCACAGGACGCTGATTCCCTTCTCCTCCACCAGCTTGCGGATATCGGCAAGGATGGTGGCACGCGATTTGATATCGAGGCCAACCGTCGCTTCGTCGAGCAGCAACAGCGAGGGTTCGTGCAACAGCGCCCGCACAATCTCCACG
>NZ_JBFUMG010001005.1:0-963 GCF_054049495.1 Phyllobacterium sp. P5_D12
GTGCGAAAGAGCGCCTCGCTTTCCGTCATCCTCGGGCTTGACCCGAGGACCCATGGCTAAGGGGCATGAGCGTTTCAACCAACTCGACTTGATTCAAGATAGTGGCGAAAGGCGGCGAACGTTTTACAGAACTGGATCCTACTGGAACGCTTCGGACGAATTGGTAGCGCAGCACCACTTAGCTGTGGGTCCTCGGGTCAAGCCCGAGGATGACGGAGAGGGTGGCGACGTCATCTGAAGAAAACAAAAAAATAAAGAAACGCTCGTTCAATTAATTTTCCGCCAAATTGCCGAAATCGGCCAATTTCGCCGGGTTGGATGCTATTGCTGAGACACATATCGCGCGTCTTCTTGCGGTTCTCACATATGAATGTCGGAATCTCACACAAGAAACCTCGAATCTGGCGCAAGATTTTCAACCGGCGCGTTTAATCTAATTGTATGAAGTTGTGAGAAACCCGCAAATTGGCGGGAGGGCGGAATTCGACGACTGGCAATCGGTGGAGTCTCGCTTATAACGGGATAGTAACGCCAATGTCTTCCAAAGAAGAAAGTTGACGAGGTGACAGACCGGGCATCGCCACTCGCGCCATTCAGACATGATATTTTCAGAACTGTCTGGCTCGCGAGTCTTTCCTCCAACTTCGGTTCCCTGATCCAGTCAGTCGGCGCGGCCTGGATGATGACAACCATCTCCGATTCTGTCGATATGGTTGCGCTGGTGCAGGCATCGACGGCACTGCCTATCATGTTGTTTTCGTTGATATCCGGTGCTCTTGCCGACAATTTCAACCGCCGCCGGGTGATGCTTGTCGCGCAGTGTTTCATGCTCGGCGTATCGGTTTTTCTGACCTTGTTTTCTCACTTCAACCTGATCACGCCATGGCTGCTGCTTTGCTTCACTTTCCTGATCGGGTGCGGAACGGCGCTGAACAACCCTTCATGGCAGGCTTCGGTGGGGGA
>NZ_JBFUMG010001006.1:0-954 GCF_054049495.1 Phyllobacterium sp. P5_D12
AAGTAGGTCT
This sequence comes from Phyllobacterium sp. P5_D12, assembly GCF_054049495.1. Lineage (NCBI taxonomy): Bacteria > Pseudomonadati > Pseudomonadota > Alphaproteobacteria > Hyphomicrobiales > Phyllobacteriaceae > Phyllobacterium > Phyllobacterium sp. P5_D12. Next base: position 11 of record NZ_JBFUMG010001006.1, read on the forward strand.
TTGATCGTTGACGAACCCTGTGCTTGCCGCACAGGGTTCGTTGTTATGTCGGCTCTCCGGATGATGTTTTCGGTGGCGCAAGGACGCAGAGCCCAATATAAATTGCAGAAGGAAACGACGCCACAGCAGGCGACTTGCTGCAGAAGCGTCGGTGAGGATATCGATGGAAACCATCCTCGAAATGCGCAACATCACCAAAGTTTTCCCTGGGGTGAAAGCGCTCAACAATGTCAATCTCGATGTACGCAAAGGCGAAATTCACGCTCTGGTGGGCGAGAATGGCGCTGGCAAATCAACCCTGATGAAGGTGCTGAGCGGTGTCTATCCGCATGGCAGCTACGAAGGTGAAATTTTTTACAATGGCCAAGAGCAGCACTTCCGCGGGATCAGCGACAGTGAAAAGCAGGGCATCATCATCATTCACCAGGAGCTGGCGCTGGTTCCGCTCCTGTCGATTGCCGAGAACATATTCCTTGGCAACGAACCGGCCAAATTCGGTATCATCGATTGGCATATTGCGGAAAACCGGACGCGCGAACTCCTCGCCAAAGTCGGTCTGAAAGAAGATCCGCTGACATTGATTACCAATCTCGGCGTCGGCAAGCAGCAGTTGGTGGAGATCGCCAAGGCGCTGTCGAAGGATGTCGAGTTGCTCATCCTCGACGAGCCGACGGCCAGCCTCAACGAGAATGACAGCGACGCATTGCTGGCGCTGCTTCTGGAGTTCAAGGCGCAGGGTATTTCCTCCATCCTGATTTCACACAAGCTGAACGAAATCGGCAAGGTTGCCGACCGCATCACGGTGCTGCGTGATGGCGCGACCATCGAGACTCTCGACAAGCAGGATATCTCTGAAGACCGGATCGTTACGTCGATGGTCGGGCGTCAGCTGGCTGACCGCTTTCCACAGCGCGAACCCGATATTGGCGAGGTGGTGTTCGAGG
>NZ_JBFUMG010001007.1:0-952 GCF_054049495.1 Phyllobacterium sp. P5_D12
CCCTGGCCGGCTGGTCCCGACGATCACATAAAAGTCGATTTAGCAGACCCCGCCGATGTCGATCATGCGGTGTCCGAAATCAGGCAGAGGCTCGCCGTGGAGGGCGGCAAGCTCAATGCGCTGGTCAACAATGCCGGTATTTCACCGAAGAACAGTTCGGGTGCCCGTCTCGATTCCATCGAGACCCCCATGCAGACATGGATGAGCGTGTTCCAGGTGAATTTCTTCGCGCCCATCATGCTGGCGCGTGGCCTCTTTGCCGAACTAGAAGCCGCCCAGGGATCTGTGGTCAACGTGACATCGATTGCCGGCAGCCGCGTCCATCCTTTCGCGGGCACCGCCTATGCCACGTCCAAGGCGGCGCTGGCATCTCTTACACGCGAAATGGCGTCAGACTTTGGGCCGCACGGCATTCGCGTCAATGCAATTGCACCGGGCGAAATCGACACGGCGATTTTGTCTCCCGGCACCGACAAAATGATTGAGCATCTGCCATTACGGCGGCTCGGAAAAACGGCCGAGGTGGCTGAAACGATCTACTTCCTTTGCACCGAATCGTCCTCATACGTGACGGGTTCCGAGATCCATATCAATGGCGGCCAGCACGTTTAAAGCGCGCTTGGCCGGGCACCAATTGTGGCGCGACGCCGCGAAAAAGCCACGATTTCGCCACGGAATTCGGGATAAGTTTGTGCAAATTTGACGCAAAAATAGCTCGTTTTCACGCAAAAATGGATTAAACCCGGACGAAAATTCGCTTGCCGTACAGGCGGAATGCGAGAGGAATAAGTTCTCAGCTGAGAACTTATTCCTTCATTGCAATTCGTCAAACGTAGCGATTAACGACGTTTTCCAGATATTCCTGGCGTCCGGACCGCGGCTGCGGCTGCAGGTTCCTGTCGTTGACTTGCTTTGCGATCTCTTCAAGCGAGACCTTTCCAGAGAGCATGGC
>NZ_JBFUMG010001008.1:0-950 GCF_054049495.1 Phyllobacterium sp. P5_D12
GAACGAGATGGGTGAGGCCAGTCGGATATGTGACGCCTTTGAGTTTTAGATATCGGTCAGTAATCTCTGCCAGGACCGCTAGATCGCAGGCTGAAAGACTGGTGTTCTTGGAGGCGTATAGCACTAGCTGTGTTTGATCGACGGGACCTATCTTCAGCGCTTCGGTGCTCATCGAGCCACCTGCAATGCCTCAACCGCAAGAGCGGTCAACCTCTTGGCTAAAGGGCCTGAGAACGTGGCCGAGCGGCGTTGACCTGCTTGGGGCGCGTAGAGTGTATGGTTGCCATCAGGCTGCCTTATCAAGCGCAACCCATAGAGCCGGATGTGCTCGTTTAGTTCAATGTCGACAAAGGCTACGCAGTCGCGGTTGCCAGTCTCCCGAGTGGGGTGGCAGTAAAGTACTCTCATTGGATATCCTTTTGTTATGGCGCATGAATGCGCGCCCGCTCGAGGAAGCGGGAATGGTTGGAGTCTTGCGTCGGTAACTGCCCTCAATCAAATCAAAGACTTGATGGTAAGGTGCGGTTAAGACCGGATCCACGATTCGGATCGAGGACTATCGCGCGATTGAGAAACCGGCCAACCGGCGTTAGTCTCTACGGAGCAATCTCACGGAGTACATTATGCGTATTGTCGTTTTTGCAGGTTTGGTGGTGATTTTGAGCGGTTGTGGTGGTGGCGCGTTCCAGAGGCTCAATCMAAACCCTGACGCGGAAGCGCAGTATCGCCTCGGCGGCTGTCAGCTGCGCGGACACGGCGTCTGCAAGGACCTGCAGGAGTTCTCCGTTCCCAGCCAATAAATGCAATAATATCGCGGATTTCAGGTAGGTCGTAAACTCATAAATCTGATTGAAATGGCGCCTGAAACGGCAAAAAGATGCGAGGAGAGACGCGAAGGGCGGGGTCTCTCCCCCGGCCGAGCGGTTCGACACTGCAGCTTGCAGCCGTTT
>NZ_JBFUMG010001009.1:0-950 GCF_054049495.1 Phyllobacterium sp. P5_D12
CTGGGGCGAGGCGCATAGTTTTTTTGGTTGTGGGGAAGAAATAGTTTCATTTCGACGGGGCGAAGATGGAAACTCAGCAGCCATTTATCCAGAGATCGACGCTAACCCGCAGCATGCGTGCAGAAGCTGCTGATTTGTTGAAGAGTTGTGCGGTTTTTGCTTATGGCTATCCTGAGCTGCGACGGATGGAGACTGCCGCAGGCACAATGTCGCTTCTAGACAGTCTGCGGCTTGTAAGACAGTTAATGCTGAAATACGTCTCACCTTGCGGCCGATCCCGAAACGCGCGGAGCGTGCACGTATTGCGCGGGAGGTGATACATGAAAGTCCAGCCGACGCAGCGCATTGGTCCACGTTTTTTCTGGCGCGCAATGTGGATCATGTTGATCATCGGCCTTGTTTCCGTGGCCTTCTCCAGGGTCCTAAGTCCAGATAACACCAGTTGGACCGCATGGCTGCTCGGCATCGGTGTATGGGCTGGTGCTTTCGGATTGTGTGCGCTGGCGCTGAGGCGGGTATCCCACGCGACCGATTTTCTGTGGGCTCTCGCCTTCATGTGGCGACCCGTCGTCCTCGTCATCGCTGCCGGTTACCTTCTGTTTTCAAACGACCAAGGGCGTGAACTTGGCATTGGTCTTATGGCCGAGGACAATGGGTGGCGGCTCTTTTTTCTATTCCTAGCACTGATCTATTGGGCGACCAACAACTGGCATACCGCGCGGCTCGGGCTCTACGCTGCCGTAAAGCGTGGCGATATCGTTGCGTCCTCGGGCGATGACAAGTGGCTGTTTTGGCCACCGCGCCTTCTGGGCGTTTGTGCGCATCTTTTCGCCGCGGTCAACCTTTCGCTGGCGGCGCAAGGAGTACCCGCGCTGGCGTCAGGCGGACTGTGGTTGGYAGCCTGGATAGCGCCGCTGTTTATCGTCGCAGCGACGGGCATGACATGGGCC
>NZ_JBFUMG010001010.1:0-949 GCF_054049495.1 Phyllobacterium sp. P5_D12
GGCCTTCTCGATCGCATCCGAAGCCGCCTTCTTGTAAGTAGGAAAGCCCAGCAAGCCGAGAATGGTAAAACCAGACGACAACATCAGTGGGTTGTGCTGAGCGACGAGCAGGTTTTCTAGAACGGTCAACCCCGAAAACAGGCGAATATTCTGGAACGTACGCGCGACCTTGGCCTTCTTGGTGATGACGAAATCGGCCATCCGTTCCAAGAGATACTCCTCACCATTCTGACGGGTCATCGTCAGCATACCTTCGGTCGGCTTGTAAAAGCCGGTTATGCAATTGAAGACCGTGGTCTTGCCGGCACCGTTCGGGCCGATAAGGGCAGTGATTGCGCCGCGCCTGGCTTCGAAGTTCAGGTCATTGATCGCGATGAGGCCACCAAATTTCATAGATAGCCGCTCAACGCGCAAGATTGCAGTGGGATTGTTTTGCACTTCCGAAACCATCAGCCGTGGCCTTCTTTGGTAAACTCGCTGGACACCATCTTGCGTTTATGCAGGAAGGCACTCGGTTCTCGATTGCCGACAAAACCACGCGGCTTCCACACCATGACCACGATCATCGCGAGACCGAACAAGAGCATACGATAGAGTTCGGGAGTGAAATCCGGTCCAAAGATGCGCTTCAGGAATTCCAATTCGCGCAAGAGTTCCGTACCGCCGATCATCACCGCAGCGGCGATAGCGATGCCGACCAGTGATCCCATCCCCCCCAGAACCACGATTGCAAGAATGATGGCGGACTCCAGGAACACAAAGGATTCTGGGCTGACAAATCCCTGCCGCGCCGCGAAGAAAGAACCAGCAAAGCCGCCGAACATTGCGCCGGTGGCGAACGCGGTCAGTTTTGTCGTCGTTGTATTGATGCCTAGCGAGCGGCAGGCGATCTCATCCTCACGCAAAGCCTCCCACGCACGACCGATCGGCATACGGCGCAGGCGAATGG
>NZ_JBFUMG010001011.1:0-948 GCF_054049495.1 Phyllobacterium sp. P5_D12
CCTCTAAGTACGCCTGTGTTCATAGKATTCAATATGTTAGTAAAGTTACGTCCACCCGTGTACGAGTACGCGTAAGGGTGTATATTTGACGAATATTTGACACCTCAGGAAACCTCATGGCTAAGACTCTCTTAGAATCTTCGATCACCACACGCAGCGCTCGCGAAAAGCTAGTTGCTGGCGTTTACTGGCGCTCTATCGATCCGGACATCCATCTCGGCTACCGAAAGGGCAAGCGCGGAGGCAAATGGCTGGTGCGTTGGTATGAGGGGAAGGGAAAATACATCCAGGCAACGCTCGGCACGGCAGACGATGTTACTGGCGCGGGAACGCTGACTTTTGAGGCGGGCAGGAAGGCTGCAGTGAACATAGTGGAAGCGGCGAGGCTTGAGGCCAAGGCGATGGCCAACGGGCCACTGATGACGGTCCGACTTGCGGTTGAGCAATATGTCGCGCTGCGCGATGCCAAAGACACGAGGCGCGCTGGCAAAAACACTAGATCGAATGCCTCTCAGCGGCTTCGCAAACACGTTACCTGCAAACCTTTGGCAGATGTTGCTCTTCACACGCTGACCGAACAGCAATTGAAATCATGGCGCGGCGATCTCTATGGGTTGAAGGAGACTACCGTAAATCGACTCGCCAACGATTTTWAGGCAGCTCTCAACTCCGGGTGGCAGAACAATCGAGATCGACTCCCCGCGAACTTGCCCGTCATTATTAAGAGTGGCCTGAAGGCGCTACCGGTACAGGATGAGGGGGAGGATGTCGCTCGCGAAAATCAGATCTTATCCGATACGGACGTCGGCAGGCTTATTCAGGCATCACAGATGGTGGATGAGGAGCAGAAGTGGGACGGCGATCTTTATCGGCTTGTCCTCGTTCTCGCGGCTACTGGTGCKCGGTTTTCGCAGGTTATCCGTCTAAGAGTGGGCGATGTGCAGGAAA
>NZ_JBFUMG010001012.1:0-948 GCF_054049495.1 Phyllobacterium sp. P5_D12
GCATCGGTCAATGCCAAGGCAATGGCCTGGAATTGTGGTTGCTGCATGAGAGTGACATTCACAAACAGCAGGTACCAAAACTTTCCTCATCCAATGCACTCGATCTTGATGAACAACGCGGGCCGCTACCGGAATCTTACGCCCGAGCGCGCGCGTTCCATATTGCTCCGCAGGGGCCCGCGAGTTCCATTTCCAATGCGAAAAAACTTGGCTCACTAAAAACCAAACCAATTTTGACGATGGACATTCTCTCCGACAATTTTATCGAATCTGCGATGTACCTTGAACTGGATTTCCTCTCCTATCTTACGGCCTTCTTGCCAAGCCAAGCGGAGATTGAGCGCATATGGCAGCCATCCAGCCTTGAATCCTGGCTTCAGGAAAATGCTATTCGTTACAAATGTCATATGGTTGCCAAGCTTGGAGCGCGAGGGTCGCTTGTGTGTGAAGCCCCGACGGGAACTCTCACCCACGTGCCCGCACTTCCGGTCAAGGTCCGGGACACTACCGGGGCTGGAGACGGTTATTGCGGTGGATTTGTCGCAGGATTGGCTGCGGGCAAGTCTCCCGTCGGCTGCGCGGCAATGGCGACTGTCTCCTCATCCTACATCGTGGAAGCATTTGGTGCGCTGGCAACCAAGCAGCCAACAGCCGACGAGAAACTGACAAGGCTGCAAATAGTGGAGGCAGCAATACGCCCGCTGTCTTCCGGCGGCAGTCGATCATGAACTCAATGAATTGGAAGCAAGATGCTTATCTCGGAACAACGATCATCCCACCTCGACAAAATTTTCAAGATCAGAAAGCCATTGATCGGGGACATCCATCTTTTGCCTCTTCCTGGAACCCCGCGATATGCAAATGAAACGATGGAAGCAATTATCAGTCGGGCCTTGAGCGATGCAGATGCCTTCGTCGCGGGTGGTATGGACGGCATCATTATAGAAA
>NZ_JBFUMG010001013.1:0-941 GCF_054049495.1 Phyllobacterium sp. P5_D12
GAGCGGACCTTAGCTTGCTAAGCAATAAAATCGCAGTGGACCCCGGCCCACAAGTTTCAGCCATTAAAATACACGCTAGAGGCAATTAAGTTGCAATGAAGCCCAGCGAGAGACGGTCTTATCGAAGGATGGCCAAAGCGCCGGGCCTCTGTTGCAATATTATCCCGATATACAACGGAAATCAGAGTGGGCTAAGACCGAAACCCTGTCAAATAAACCTTCTGATTTAGTCCGCCGTTCATGAGGCGACATCCGAGCTGGACCAGTATCCTTCTCATCGCGCGACTGCCCGGGACGCACGCTAGTTGTCTGGTTGCGAGTTTCTGGGCGCGACTGATCCTCCCGTAACTTCGGGGAGGGGTGGCACGCATCGCCCTGTATCGTTTGATGGATCCGGCTCTCAGTCTTGCGCAACCGCAAATGTCTCGCCCGGTTCTAGAAACCTTCCGCGCACCAGCGTCCTCTCGACCTCAACCGTGACGGTATCCCGCGGTAAGGCCGGGGCCGGCGTACCCCGTGCCGCTGCGCAAATTGCATCGGTTATCCTTTGAAACCCATCCCGGCCCACGGTAATGCCCGGTACCAAGTTTCTCAGACTTAAAGGCTCCGCGGCCCATCCGCACTCGTCATATACTGAGTTCCGGAGAGAGTTGACCGCGACATTGCTGTCGACAAAGGAACTGCCTTGAATATCAGGGATCGGGTCAGGGGTCGTGCATGAGGTCGAAGCGGCGAGGGCAGCGGCAAGGAGAAGGTAGCAAGCTGATCTCATAGCATTCCTTGATCGGTCATAATACGAGTGCTTTCAATGGTTATCACCTTTGCAGACGAGTTGCGATTGCATGTTAGTGCCGTGACAAGGATCAATGCACGACAGGAGTTACTCGCCTTCGTCAGAATTCGTGCGCATTAGAGATAATAACAAGCAAACGGTTTCCCGC
>NZ_JBFUMG010001014.1:0-939 GCF_054049495.1 Phyllobacterium sp. P5_D12
GTATTTCGGCCTGACCCTGACGCTGCTCCTATCGGCTATCTGGACTGGCATAGCGGTTGCGGACAGGCTCGTGCGCCCCATTCGGCTGTTGATTGGTGCAGCTGATGATGTGGCAACTGGTAATCTCGATGTCTCGGTTCCCGTACATCGCAATGACGGGGATATTGGTTCTCTTTCGCAGACGTTCAACACAATGGTTCGGCAGTTGGGGACTCAGCGGAGTGATCTCGTTGCCGCAAAAGATCAGATTGATGAGCGGCGACGGTTCTCCGAAGCCGTGCTTTCAGGTGTGACCGCTGGCGTCATCAGTGTGAACGGCGATGGCGTCATAGGCATTGTCAACCGGTCTGCTGAAACGATGCTCTCACTCGACCCGGCAACCGCGATTGGCAAGAACCTGACGGCGCTCGTTCCGGAGATAGGACTGGTTTTCGAAGTCGCGCATGCAACGGGCCGCTCCGTTTATCGCGAGCAGGTGACCATGTCGCGTCGCGGCAGCGCGCGGACCTTCAACGTCCAGATTACCGTAGAAGATGCTGAATCGATTGATCATTCCTACGTTGTGACCGTCGATGATATCACCGATCTGGTTGAGGCGCAGCGTTCGTCTGCGTGGGCTGACGTTGCAAGGCGCATCGCTCACGAGATCAAGAATCCACTGACGCCGATCCAACTTTCTGCCGAACGGTTGCGCCGCCGCTACAGCAAGGTGATTACTGAAGATCGGGAAGTTTTTGACCAATGTACCGAAACGATCATTCGGCAGGTCGGTGATATAGGCCGCATGGTCGATGAATTTTCTTCTTTCGCGCGTATGCCGAAGCCGGAGATCAAAACGATGGATTTKCGCGAGGCTCTGCGCGAGGCATCCTTCCTCGTGGAGGTCAGCCGCAGCGATATCCGTTTCGAGCGCGACTTTGGCACTACCCCGCTCATAGG
>NZ_JBFUMG010001015.1:0-929 GCF_054049495.1 Phyllobacterium sp. P5_D12
ATTTTGAAACTATGAGAATTTGACGACTTGAAAGTTTGAGACTCTGAAAGTCTGTGATTCTTAGACTTTCAGAGTCTGTCAGTTTGAGAATTACGTCTGCAAACAGTCCGAGCATTCGCACTGAACGATCGCAATTCTCGTAAACTGCCAGCGCGGTACTTTTATCGCCCTGCGGGCGAAACGGACTTCTGGCACCAGAAGTCCTATCCTGCCATTTATTGCCTCGCCATTTATAGCCTCGAAGCGAACTCTATCCCAAGCGATCAGGCCAAGGCGATTACCAACATCTTGGTATAACGTGGGATCGAGATTGGAATCAGATAGAACGCGCGACGGAATAGGCCTGTTGCTCAGTAGTGAGCCGTTTTCCCGAGCGTCCCGGCGAGAACCATGGTCTAAAAGGGCTGGCTTGCGATGGCAAATTGGGATGAAACGAACGCAACGCAGGTGATCACGCCAAAATAACCGAGCATCTCGGCACTGCCGTCGATAGTGAAGGCAGACGCCCTCCTCCATTCACTGTATGTTCTACTCTAGCGTATGATTTGGAACAGTTCTTGTCGGCGCACCTATTACCCGTACTTTCCGGTTTCGCTTCTTATCAAGGATTCCTTCTGCTCAGACCTCAAAATAGCGAAGGTGAGGCAACCGAAGCTGTTCATCCACGGCCGGCATGCCTACATCATCCCGCTGCATGCGGGCGAGGCGCTATATCGCATCGCTCCCGAGCCTAAACAGATGCTGATTTACGAAAGCTGTGGTCACAATGATGTTTGGAATGACGGGTTGGTCGGCGACGTCATCCACTTTCTGGACGCGATGAAAAGAGACATCATCTAAAGCCCCAAGTTCGAAGTTCTCGGCAGGAAAAATTTCAAGACAAAGATGGACCGCATTTGCAATGCGAACCCTGTTGGAGTGTCCCAATC
>NZ_JBFUMG010001016.1:0-929 GCF_054049495.1 Phyllobacterium sp. P5_D12
CCGATATCGCTGGACGGTTGAAGGGCGATTATGACTATGGCTCCGGGCGTGTCGAGACGGCCAGTCCGCATTTGATGAAATTCTGGCGCGATCACACTTCCTATCCGTTCCAGAGCCATGAAAAATGGTTCCTGACCGAGAATATCCGATGGGGCAAATTTGCGCCGGATACGGACATCAACGCATTGGTTGGCAAGGTCAATCGGGAGGATCTCTGGCGCGAGGCGGCATCGGCCCTTGGCGTTGCCGCAACGGATGTCCCCGCTTCGACATCGCGAGGTGCCGAGACCTTTTTCGATGGCAAAGTCTTCGACCCGGACAACCCGCAGACCTATCTCGCCAGCCTCGACATCAAACGTTTTGCGTGAAGGAACCGGTATGATTGCCAGCCCCGTACGGATGAATCCACAAAAACAGCCACACACCCAAGCAAAGGTCGTGACTTTGAGCACTCCCAGATCATCTGTTGCTCGGCGGCCCTTCCCGCAGTGGCTCTCCGCCCTTGCAGGACGTATACTGCCGCCGCTGGTAACGCTGGCGTTTCTGCTGGTTCTTTGGGAAGTCATTTGCTCCTCACCAACGGCGAGTGTTCCCTCTCCGTCGCGCGTTGTATCCGAAACCTGGGAATTGATTGTCCATCCATTCTATGTCGGACAAGGCGTCGACCAAGGTTTGTTCTGGCACATCCTCGCCAGTCTCAAGCGTGTGGCCCTCGGCTATTGCCTTGCAGCAATCGCAGGGATCGCTCTCGGTGCGCTGGTAGGTCAGAGCGACTGGGCGATGCGCGGTCTTGATCCGATCTTTCAGGTCTTGCGCACCGTTCCACCGCTGGCCTGGCTGCCGCTGTCATTGGCAGCTTTCAAGGACGGCAACCCCTCGGCAATCTTCGTGATCTTCATTACGGCCATCTGGCCGATCATCATTAATAC
>NZ_JBFUMG010001017.1:0-928 GCF_054049495.1 Phyllobacterium sp. P5_D12
GGTTGAATCGCAGAGCGATATTTCGCGATTGACCGCTGGACCTGCAGGCATTCCAGCCGATCGCCTGAAAGTGCTGCGCGACGCCTATGCCGCGGCAACGTCCGATCCCGAATTTATCGCCAAAGCCAAGACGCTCGGTCTGCCGCTTGATCCGCTCATCGGCGATGCGGTGGGCGATTCCGTGAAAACGGCCATGGATCAGACGCCGGAAATCGTCCAGTTCCTCAAAGATTCTCTGAAGAAGGAATAGCAGAGCTTCCGCCGATATGGGCGACCGGACCACTTTGGTCGCCCTAAAATTTGCTCAACGGGACAAGGATTGAAGATGGATAGCTCGGCGCCAACAGCATCACTGACGCAGAATGACGGACTTGGGTGGCAATCAGATATTATCGCTGACCTGATCAAGCAATATGGCTTTCCATTCATAACGCTCAATCCTGGCGCCAGCTATCGCGGGCTGCATGATTCACTCGTCAACCACAATGGCGATGAGCCGCCAATGCTGCTGTGTCAGCACGAAAAGATCGCGGTCCAGATAGCGCATGGCTACGCGAAAGCGTCCGGCCAGCCTTTGGCTGTCATTGTACACAATGTCGTCGGTCTCCTGCACGCCACCATGGGTATCTACTACGCCTATACGGATCGCGCCCCGGTCTTCGTTATCGGCGCTACCGGACCGATGGACGAGGGCAAGCGGCGACCCCGGGTCGATTGGGCCCACACGGCGAACGTTCAGGGGACGCAGATCCGCGACTATGTGAAATGGGATTATCAGCCGGGCGGCATGGGCGGCGTTGTGGACAGTTTTGCCCGCGCTTACTCGATCATGATGACTGAGCCGCAAGGCCCGATCTACATGTGCTACGATGCCGCCTTGCAGGAAGCGCCACTTTCCGAGCCGATTGCGCTGCCATCGCTGAAATCC
>NZ_JBFUMG010001018.1:0-925 GCF_054049495.1 Phyllobacterium sp. P5_D12
GCCAAGTACCAAAGCAATACGACCTCGCTCGTCAGTTCAGGCTTGATCGTTTCTGCGGTGCTGATCGCGATTTCGAGCGCGACGCGAAGCTCTTTCACGTCGTCGCCATCTTTGAGAACGCGCCTCTTGATCACACCGATCTGGTCGAGAAGCTTGACTTGGGGCTCGTTCAGCTCCGCGCTAAGCGCCGATAGAAGCTCGTCCTGCGAATACCCGTCCTCGACGGCAACTTTGCTCATGGCGTCGCTCCATCGGTATATGCCAAGGCAAAGGGCGGATAATGAAATTTGATTATCAGATGACGCGGAACTGAATCGCAAAGGGAGTCGTTTGGCCGCGATGGCAGACTTTGAAATCTACAGAGCGTTCTCCCCCGTCACAGTCATGACCAGCAAGCCCGGTCAGATGCGCGGGATCGGGACGGTATATGATGCGGCGAGGTTCATGCTCGAGGAATGGCCGACGGAACGCAGCGGACCAAAGCAATCGAACGCGAAGGTGATCCTGCTATCGTGCCTAGAAGGCAAATGCTCGCCTGCCGTGGCACGCGTGGCATTCGTTGAAGCAGCTCGCGAGGCCGACATCTATGTTCCACCGGCAGAGATAGATCCGGCTACGGCGGGTCGGCCGTCGCCGCGATGGCGCAAGAGCAAGCAGCTGCGCGGGGTGTAGTCCAAGCGAACCCGACAGATTTATTAGTTTTCACTACTCACTTAGATCTATTGACAACTGCTGGTTGTGGTTGCTTCCYCGATAAGTAAACAATGGGGGAAGGCACATGAGTGATACCAACCTCGGACCGCTGAAAGACGGGTACAGCCGACTCTATTCGTCCGGAAAAGTCTACTATGTGATCGAGAATGATCCCGCTTCGTCGAATCTTGAGAAAACGACCGCGAGAGCCGAGATTCAAAACGCTTTATTG
>NZ_JBFUMG010001019.1:0-921 GCF_054049495.1 Phyllobacterium sp. P5_D12
GAATGGATCGACGATCTGGCAAAGCCCGGGCCGGAACTTGTTGAGTCAAAGGGCACACTTGGCGAAGTCCTCCTGTCGGAAAATCATGTAAATGTGTTTGGCCTGGCCAACGCGGTCACCGCACAGGAGCATGATCCGGATCGGCCTCGTGCGCGCGGCGATCGCCATGAATTTGGTGATACGAAGTTTCGGCTTATTGAGTACACACTGCGTGCGACCACGAGGTTCCGCGAATACCTGCCACCCTCGCTCTATGCGAAGAAAGAGGAAGTAACTCGTGTCGGGCCAATTGCCGAGGGGCAGAAGATATCGATCGGTGCCGATGACGATCCTGGAGCTCCGTTTCTCGTTGAGGCTGGTACAGCGTTGAATACCATCGTGCCGTCGAGTTGCCCGCCCGATGAACCGCGGATCGTCTATATTGTGCCGACGTTTCGCTGGCAGGACACACCCGGTGAGCAGTCTCTTGATACGGTACGTCTCGGCAATGGCCTGAGGATATGGTTGGAACGGCCATGGTTTTCGTCCGGAGACGGCGAGTTGCTCGGCGTGGTGATCCTCGAGGACAATGCAAGGTTCACCGATATTCCCAAACATATCGTGCCGCTGGTGACACAGTGGGGCCTTGATCCCCTTTGGGATACGGTGCTGCCCAAGAGCACAACCAGGATTACCGATTTTCCCGCCCGCGTCACGGATGAGATGGTGTCGCTGCGAGAGTTTCCAAACAACGTCCGCATCATTGGACATCGGGTTCACTGGGATGCGGAACGTTCCCTCTGGTATTGCGACATCGAACTCGATCCGGGCCGCAGCTATATGCCATTTGTACGTCTTGCGTTGGTACGCTATCAGCCTAATGCGTTGTCTTCGGCGAAAATCTCCAAGGTTGCCCTCGCGGATTTCTCGCAGGTTCTGCCG
>NZ_JBFUMG010001020.1:0-915 GCF_054049495.1 Phyllobacterium sp. P5_D12
CGCGACACAGAGGAGTTCCGCCATGAGCGAAGACGCCTTCAACATTTCGATCCGCAAGTTCCTGAAGGAAGTCGGCCTCACCTCACAGCGCAAGATCGAGGAGACGGTGCGCGAAAGGCAGATCAGCGGCAAGAAGCTGAAGGTCCGCATGACGCTTACGGCGGAAGGCACGGGCCTCACCCACGTGGTGGACGGCGAGATCGAACTTCCGTGAGCGTGGCGAAGCGATCAAGCGCGTCGACGCGGAGAGCTGAAGGCAAGCCGCTTCATGCCGCGGGTAACCAGAACGTTGCACCTGCGTCAATGAGTGCATTTGTAAGACATTAAGTCCAATCCCACATTGGGTTCAGTCAGCGCGGTTCTCCTCCCATTTATCCGCGCTGGCTGTTCCCCTCTGGAGGTTTTCAACCTTCACAATTAAAGCCGGGCTTTTTAGTCCGGCTCTTTTTTGCCTGTTGTTCCAGATCATCTCGGATGTGATACGATCGGTGCGGCTCCGATCAAAATCTAACGAACCTCCCCGCTTATTTCGCCCACGGCGAAGCGCCGCCCGCAAAGAAGCGTGCTTCCGACGCTTCGTTTGTGAAATATGACGACGTGGGGCTCTCGGACAAATACCAAGTGAAAAAACCAGCAACGCGAAACGGCCGTCAGACGATGACGCGCTTCGTARGGAGCTGCAAGCGCGCTATGAATGTTCAACCGGCGGTCGCTTCAAAGAGCTGTTAAAACGCCTGGATCGGGCAGAGCTAGAAATAGCAACCCGGTGTCCAGGATATCGAATCTGCATTATTAGTATGATACTACGTTCGCGGCGCAGGTTATCTTTGCGGCCAATCGGTTCCCCCTTGTGCAAAAGATATCGGAGATTGGAAGGAGAGCGCGTTGAGGATTCGTCATTGGGATCGCATAGGC
>NZ_JBFUMG010001021.1:0-914 GCF_054049495.1 Phyllobacterium sp. P5_D12
TTTGAAGAGTGCCGTGCAAAGTGTGGCCGTGCTTACACGGCGCAATTTCTCACGTGTTGCAGATGTTAGGGCAGGGGTCATGGTGATGCTCTCTTGATTGAATACGACAATTACCAACGTGGAACGCGGCGCTCATATGTGGGGTCGAATTGCTGCATGTAGAGGGTGTCGTTCCGGTCGTTCATCCCCGCACTTTCATAAAGATCAGCCAACTTACGGAGTTTCCAGCGATCGATCGACACACCAAGTCCAGGCTTGCCAGAGACCTCAAGATTCCCGTCGGCAAAACGGAATGGATCGCCCTCAATGATGTCGGTGTCGGTCCATGGATAATGCGTATCGCAGGCGAAATTCAGGTTGGGCGTTGCTGCCGCCAAATGMGTCATCGCGGCCAGGGTAATGCCGAGGTGGGAATTTGAATGCATGGAAACCTGCAGTCCAAAGGCTTCGCACAGTTTCGCCAAATGCGTGGAAGCACGTAGGCCACCCCAATAATGATGGTCCGACAAGACAATCTTCACAGCATCTCGGCGCACCGCCTCCGCCAAATGGTCGAACTCCAGGACAACCATGTTGGTTGCGAGTGGAACATTGCACGAGCGCGCTACCTCCGCCATCGCTTCCATACCAAGAACCGGGTCTTCGAGATATTCGAGGACGCCTTCGAGTTTCCGAGCAACATGGATCGCGGTAGGGACCGTCCATCCGCCATTTGGGTCTATGCGAAGAGGATGGTTGGGGAATGCTGCACGCAGTTGCAGCATCGTTTCAATCTCAAGGTCGGGTTCGAGCACGCCACCCTTGAGCTTCAAGGACTTGAAGCCATACTGGTCCACAAAGCGCGTTGCTTCGCCAACCATTGCCGAAGGAGTCATGACCTCGCCCCAATCGTCCGGTTCGTCGCCGATATGGGC
>NZ_JBFUMG010001022.1:0-914 GCF_054049495.1 Phyllobacterium sp. P5_D12
GTATCGAGCAGCTCGACGCCAAGCGCAAGGAATATGAAGTCTGGCTGAAGCGACGCGACGAGTTTATCGACAAGGCCGAAGATTCCCTTGTCGGCATCATTTCCAAGATGCGGCCAGACGCAGCGGCAGCGCAGATGGCGCTGCTTGGCGACGAGGCCGCCGCCGCACTTCTCCTCAAGCTGAATCCCCGCGTCTCAAGTGTCATTTTAAATGAAATGCCTGCGGAAAAATCATCGAAGCTTGCCCGGGTCATCGTCGGGTCACGCATTGTTCCAGCAGCAGAAAGAACCGCCCAATGAAAAAAGCGGCACAATCGATCGCTCTTGTCGGCATTTTCACTCTTGCAGGCTGCGCGAACAATTTACGCGACTTCAATCGCGCGCCCGAAATGTCGCCAGTGGGCACAGGCGTTGGCCAAGGCTTCAATGTTACCGATCCGGCTTACTATCCGTCACAACCGCGGCCACAAAAATATTCACTCTGGCGGGATAGTCAGGCAAGCTTCTTCCGTGATCCGCGGGCGACCAATCCCGGTGACGTGCTGACCGTTGATATCACGATTGATGACAAGGCGAAGCTGGACAACAAGTCTGACCGGTCGCGTGTAGCATCCTCTGGCTATGGATTGTCCGCTGACATAGGCGGCAGCGGAGTGTCGCCGAGCGATATCAGCGGCAATCTCGACCTGAATTCCGATAGCCGTTCCAAGGGCGAGGGCAAGATCGACCGGTCGGAAAAGATCAATCTGCAGGTGGCAGCGATCGTGACCGCTATTCTACCAAACGGAAATATGGTTATCCGGGGCTCCCAGGAAATCGGCGTGAATAATGAGCTGCGCGTTCTCAATGTCGCTGGGGTGGTCCGTCCCCGGGACATAACGAATCTGAACAGAATTCCATACGACAAGATTGCCG
>NZ_JBFUMG010001023.1:0-913 GCF_054049495.1 Phyllobacterium sp. P5_D12
GGATACGAGCCAACAGCCGATCGTCGTTGCTCAGGCTGACCTTCCCTTGCCGCCGCAAATGGCATTCGCCAGCGACAAGGTAGCAGTGCCAGTTGATCCTCCGGCGCAGGCAATGGAGTACACGGCTCCGCAACCGGTAACGATGCCAGCCGCAACGGCAGAGGGTACTCTGCAGACCAGTGCACTAGCCTATGAAGCGCCGACCGCAAAGAAGGTAGACGCCATCGGCCAGATGCTTTTGGCGCAGGATCGTCCAAGCACCCTCAACTGATTTCCACGTGAATTATTCGGACACCAAATAGTGGTGAGCCCATTCGCTATGGGGAACAACTTGTCCTATGGCGTATTGGAAAGACAACACCGTCATGTGGTCCGGAGACGTGGCGCAGGTGTAGGACAGATGATACCATTCGCCCTTGCTGCGGAAAGCTGCGCCGCCTGAACGGATCTTGTCACCTTTGATCTTCGGCTCTTCAAAAGCATAGGCGACCAGTTCGTCCGCTACCAGTTTGGCCGGATCCTTGTGGATGCGCTCCATTGCCTCGAGATCACAGCGCTGTTCGAGCCGCGTTTGCGGGTCTAGCCGCTTCAGCTCTTCCGCAGCGCCATTGTCCATAGCGCGTGCCGGACTTGCCAAGGCGGCCGACACCAAGAGCATGGCGCTTATTATTCTCATCGTAGGCGGCTTTCATCGTGTGAACGCAAAGGACGAGTCGTTGGTTCTGGTCCCGGCGCGGTATTGATACCAACCGGATTGGGACTAAATTATGAATGCCCGCTGGCCTGAACAAAATGGCAGTGGTTCCCCGTCAACTGGCCGCTTTTTTTCTCCCATCGCCGTTCGCATCGATATAGGCATATATGTAGGAAAACGACGGCTGTGTGCGATTGGCGGGCTCGACCAGCCCTGCAA
>NZ_JBFUMG010001024.1:0-908 GCF_054049495.1 Phyllobacterium sp. P5_D12
GGCGCGGCTTGCTGATGTTCATGAAATGATCGGGCGGCTGCCGCTTGGCTACGATACGCCGGTGGGCGACGGGAAGTTGACGCTTTCCGGCGGCCAGCGTCAACGCATCGGCCTTGCCCGTTGCCTCTACAATCGCCCTCGCCTGATCGTGCTTGATGAGCCGAACGCCAATCTCGATGCAGTCGGCGAAAGAGCACTGATGCGTGCGATCGAACAGGCCCGCGATGATGGAGCAATCGTGGTGATGATTGCCCACCGCCCAACAATCATGCAGGTGGCTGACAAGCTGCTCGTATTGGAGAACGGGCGCATCACACAGTTCGGCCCCCGCACGGACGTCGTGTCGTCCATTACCCCGACCGGTCCAAAAATGGGAGCCACCGCATCATGACGGGCAACACAAACCTGCAGAAACGGGCCCCTCAACTATTGGCACCACGTACCGTGTCGGGCGGCGAAACCGTTCCCACCAAGTTCGGGTCCGTCCGTCCGGAATGGGTCACCGATCTTGAGCAGGAAGATAGAAAGTCCCCCCTGCGCAAGTTAATCATCGCAGGCGTATCGACGATTTTGATCGCGTTTGGCGGGTTTTTTGGATGGGCCTATTCTGCAGAACTTGGCAGTGCTGCCGTTTCGCTCGGAACTGTGATCGTCGATTCGAAGCGTAAGACAGTCAGCCACTTCGAGGGGGGCATCCTCGATCGTTTGCTGGTGCAGGAAGGCGATGAAGTGAAAGTCGGTCAGCCGCTCGTCCGCCTTGACGACACCAAGGCCCGGTCCGAGTTGCAATCCCTGCAGAGCCGCCGGGTGGGGCTTATCGCAAAGTTGGCGCGGCTGCGTGCCGAGCAGGCAGGAGAGACTGAAATCATATTTCCGCAGAACTTCGGCGAAATGGGCGATATTTCCGC
>NZ_JBFUMG010001025.1:0-908 GCF_054049495.1 Phyllobacterium sp. P5_D12
GAGAATGATCGTTTGCGGATCGAAAATTGATTCGAGAATTTGCACGGTCCGGCGCAAGCGCTCGGCGACACTGTCCATCCACTGTTCCAGCTTGGGACCGCCGCGCAAGATGGCATCGGTGACCATGGCGAAAAGCTCCGGCTCGGATGGATCGAAATCGAGCAGTTTGCAAAGTGCCGCCATGGAGGCGTAATGCTCAAGGGGCTCGACGTCGGGACCGTCACCGGGCACAAGCGCAAGAATCATACCGATCTCGCCGGCGTTGGCATGCGCGCCGCCATAGAGTTCCCCGTTGAGGATCAAGCCCGCCCCGAGACCATAGCCGAAGTAGATGCAGATTGCATGGTCGAGCCCATGTGCCGCGCCAAGCAATCGTTCGGCAGTTGCTGCGGCTGCCGCGTCGTTCTGCAACGCAACTTCGAGCCCCGTTCCTTCAGCAATCCTGTCCATGAGCGGGAAGTTTTGCCATGCCGTCATCATCCAGGGGTCGTCGTAGAGCGTATTGATGCCGAATGGTCCTGGCATGGCAACTCCGAGACCGACGAGCCGCTTTTCGGCCTCTGGCGCCTGTGCCGCCAGCGCGTGGCGCGCCTTCCTGATCAGATCGAGAATAACCACAACGCCTTGCGCCGGCCCGCCGGGAGGCAGCTTGGCTTCCATCTGAACCAGAACATCGCCGACGAGGTTGACGATGACGGTGCGCGTCACGTGGCGGTCGATCTGCAGGCCGATGGCAAAGGCGCCTTCCGGCACGAGCTGATAGGGCGTAGCAGGCTGGCCTCTGCCCTTGCGCACGCTTGCCTGCGAGCGCACCAGAGCGTCGCGCGCCAGCTCCTCGATGATGTTGGAAACAGCCTGCGGGGTCAGTCCGGTGGCGCGCGCAAGGTCGGCCCGCGACAGCGCACCAT
>NZ_JBFUMG010001026.1:0-907 GCF_054049495.1 Phyllobacterium sp. P5_D12
GTCTTAAGCACAGCTGAAAGGGCATCAGCCTGTTCCGACGCAAATCGTGCCCGCTGCATATCGCCATCCACGATCGCACCTCGGGCAATGCGCAGGTAGAAAGGCAAGCGGGCGCCGGGCCACGCCAAGGAGGCCATTTCTTCGATCTCCTCATTGCTGATCTTGTCCTTGATCACCATCAACGCGTCGACAAGCTGTCGAAAGAAGTCCTCCGAATAGGGAGAGAGGGCGAAGCGCTGCAGATAATTCCGCGCCAACAACCTGACCTTGTCCTTGTCTCCAAGACGTGCCGCGATCATAAGCCCACGCCGTAGCGCCGCCTCCTCCAGCAGCGTTCCTGGTGCGTTGAGGCGTATATAATCCAGCCGCTTGAGTGCAGTTCCCGCGTCGATGCCAGCAAGCTGCGTCGCCGTGACCAGATAGATCGATGCGACAAGCTCGATGGGAACATTAGGCGGCAGTTCCTGGAAGTTCTCGATAATGCGCAGCGTATCGCCATCGGCATAAGCCAGAGTCCCCGCCACGAGTTTGGGATCGACCTGACCGAGATTTACCGAGGTCAATATAGTGCGAACAACCTCCGGATTGCCGCCATTAAGGAGATAAATGAAAATGGCGTATACATTTGCCGGTTTCGACCAGACTTCCGGCTTGGCAACTTGTAGCTGTTCAGCAATATGGCCGAGCACACGATTAAGCATCGGCAATGCTTCCGGCTTTCCGGACGCCACCTGATCCTGCAGCATGCGCATGGATCGCACCAGCATATATGGCTCAGGTGAGGGCATGGCAGCATGCGCCGTTGTCAGCGGCATACTGATCAGGCCGAACAACAACCAGCGGATGGTTTGCCGTGCGATCATCTGGAAGCTGTCTTCAGAAAGATGTCGATGCGCCGGTTCTGGGC
>NZ_JBFUMG010001027.1:0-901 GCF_054049495.1 Phyllobacterium sp. P5_D12
GGATGATAGTTGTTGTTGTTGCGCAAATCATCCCCCGTTAATTCCTCCACGATCTTGCCACTGTTCATCACCACAAGACGGTCGCACATGTGGGCGGTAACAGCCAGATCGTGACTCACAAGGATATATGTCAGGTTCTTCAACTTGCGCAGTTCGGAAAGTAGATTGAGAATTTCGGCCTGGACGGAAACATCCAGTGCGGAAGTGGGTTCATCGAGTAAAACAACGTCTGGCCCTATGATCAGTGCCCTGGCAATTGCAACCCGTTGCCGTTGGCCTCCGGATAGTTGATGAGGGTAGCGTGTGCGGAACGACGGGCTGAGTCCGACGTCGGACAGCGCCTTTTCGATTATTTCGCCAGAGCGAGGCATGCCTTGTGCCCGCAATGGTTCGAACAAGGCGGTTCCGATCGTGTGGTGTGGATGTAGAGTCCCGTATGGATCTTGGAAGACCATTTGAACAACCCGCATTTCGTGCGCCTTGCGGGAATGTGAAATCTCAGACCCACCAATCCATATGCGTCCTTCCCAGCCGCGTTCGAGACCACCGATACACCTTAGAAGACTGGACTTCCCGCAACCGCTCTCGCCGACGATCCCGAAAGCCTCGCCCTTCTCGATTTTGAATGATACGCCGTTCAATGGTCTTACGGCCGATTTCCCATGACCATAGGTTAGATTGATGCTTTCGATTTCGATCATTGCGAAAGGCTCCGACTCACATCGCGTTGCCACGCGGGATCACGGACAAGAACGGACAGCCGTTCTGTCGGTGTTTCAAGGCGGGGCATGCTCTCAAGCAGTCCCCTTGTATAGGGATGTTTGGCGTTGCTAAGCGAACTGGCCGGAAGCTCCTCAAGAATTTGTCCGGAATACATGATCAAAAGGCGGTCACAAAAACC
>NZ_JBFUMG010001028.1:0-900 GCF_054049495.1 Phyllobacterium sp. P5_D12
GGCGTACGCCGCCGATACGGTCAAGATCGGCCTAGTCGTCAAATCGCTTGGCAACGGCTTCTTTGAAGCGGCCAACAAGGGTGCACAGGAAGCTGCTAAAGAGCTCGGCGGCGTTGAGGTCATCTACACCGGTCCGACGTCGACGACGGCGGAAGGCCAGATCGAGGTCATCAACGCGCTGATCGCGCAGAACGTCAATGCAATTGCAATTTCCGCCAATGACCCCGACGCTGTCATCCCGGCGCTGAAGAAGGCCATGGCGCGCGGGATCAAGGTCATTTCGTGGGATTCCGCGGTTGCCAAGGATGGCCGCATCATGCACCTCAATCCATCGTCGAATGAATTGATCGGCAAGATGTGCCTGCAGCTCGCCGCCGACCATCTGAAGGATGGCAAGGGCGATTTCGCCATTCTTTCCGCGACGACCACCTCGACCAACCAGAACACCTGGATCGAGGAGATGAAGAAGCAGCTGCCGAATTTCCCGGGGCTCAATCTCGTGACGACTGTCTATGGTGACGACCTTTCCGACAAGAGCTACCGCGAAGCACAGGGCCTGCTGACCTCGCAGCCGAATGTGAAAGTCATCGTCGCCCCGACGACGGTGGGAGTCCTTGCCGCATCGCAGGCCGTGGCCGATGCCAAGAAGATCGGCGACGTCTATGTAACAGGTCTTGGCCTTCCTTCTGAAATGGCCGGCGCGATCAAGTCTGGTGCGACCAAGGAATTCGCCATCTGGAATCCGATCGACCTCGGCTATTCGGCAACCGAGATCGCCTACCGCCTTGTCAAAGGTGAGACGGATGGTGCTCCTGGTAGCGAAATTGAAGCCGGACGCATGGGCAAGATCAAGGTCGGCGACAATGGCGAAGCAGCCATGGCTGATCCCTTCGTTTACGA
>NZ_JBFUMG010001029.1:0-887 GCF_054049495.1 Phyllobacterium sp. P5_D12
AACCCGGATCGCTCATAAAGCCGGTAAGCGTCCGCAAATCCCTCGCCAGCGCCCGTCTCGAGAACAAGCCGTGTGACACCCTTTTCCTTGGCGAGTTCGGTTATGGCCTCAAGCAAGGCCGACCCGACACGCTGACCGCGCACCGTCGGCCGGGTGAACATGCGCTTCACCTCGCCAACGTGGTTTCCGTGGTCTTTCAAAGCGCCGCAACCGACTGCCACGCCATTCTCGTCGCGCGCCACGAAAACCGTCGTATCTGCGCCCGCCATCTGCTCCACAGACATCTTGAACTGGAACTCGATGGGCGACAGCGGCAATAGATGGTCATTAAGGTCGCTAACCAGCGCCCTGACGTCATCCTGCAGCGGCGTTTCAATGGCAACGGAAATAGCCATCGCTCCGCCTATTCCACGACTTTCGGCACCACGAAGAAATTCTCTTCATGGATCGGTGCATTGGCAACAATATCAGCCGCCTTTTCGCCATCGTTGACAACATCCGCACGCTTCTTCATCGCCATGGGCGTGACGGATGTCATCGGCTCGACGCCATCGACGTTCACTTCGTTCAACTGTTCGACAAAGCCGAGAATGGTGTTCAGCTGCCCTGTCATACGGGCCGCATCGTCTTCGCTCACGGCAATACGGGCAAGATGCGCAACGCGTTTGACGGTGGAAATATCGACAGACATTCGGGATTCCTGAAAATTCGGATCTTGGATTATGCAGCTATAGTGTCCGTTGCGGCCAAGCGCAACGGACAAGACGATTTGAAAATGGTGCTAGTGCGGGGCTGGCGGGGCAGGATCAGAATTGTCCTCCTCGTCGTCAGGCACGATCACATTGTCATCCTGCGTGGGGTCGTCGGGCATCGTCGTGGTGTCGTCG
>NZ_JBFUMG010001030.1:0-882 GCF_054049495.1 Phyllobacterium sp. P5_D12
GAGTTTGACCCCGCGGCAGATGGAGCCGGTATCAACATTCCGGGCGCGCCCATAGCCGGAGCCGCCACGGCGAGTGGCGGTGTTGCCAACAAGTCGGTACTGAACAAATCCTCGCTGAACAAAAACAAGAACAAGAACAAAACCTCTTTCGGTGGAATCAGCACCGGCAATGCACAGTTGATACCGGCGTTCCAGTTGCGTAGGCTACACCAGCAACCCTCCCGAAACGCCTTCACCGCCGCTGCCCGCTTCACATGGGAAATGCTGGACATCCTCCCACCGCCGGGTCCAGATTTCACTCGTCTTGAAACAAAGGTGATGCTCTCACTGCAGAAGCGTGACCGCGAACGGGCCAGACGACTCCCGGATATTCAACAGGAAGCTTCGCTATCGGTCGCCGAGTTTTCACGTCCTCTCTACATCGAGAACATAGCCGGGTTCGAACAGACCGAGGGGCTGTTTCAGAATATCCTGACAGCGTGCGAGTATGTCGGTCTCATTTACAAAAATAAATTCAATCGGTTGCGGCCCAGTCAGTTTGAACCGCGCCTGAGGCCGCTTCTGGCAGTTCCCGCGCACGAATCGTATCAAAGCAATCATTCATTCCAATGCTTTTCCATCGCGTTTGCATTCAACACGATCCTTCCCGAGCATCCAGCGACCGAAGAATTGGCGCGAATTGCTCAAAATGTTGCAGAAAATCGTGAATGGGCCGGCCTTCACTATCCGAGCGATACGAAAGCAGGCCGTGATCTGGCCCGCCGGTTCGCTCCTTATCTGAGAGACGCGTTTGCCGCGACGTATAACGCGGTTCACAAGGAATGGGTGTGAAGGATGTGCATTCAGCTTCAGTGATTCCTCCAGCGTAAATGAGGTTACAGA
>NZ_JBFUMG010001031.1:0-881 GCF_054049495.1 Phyllobacterium sp. P5_D12
AAGGGAAGTTGGGGCTGTGCCGGGTCGCGGGGCTTAAGCGGTCTGGATCTGACCGGTGCTTCCGCATCCCGCAMAAGCGGCTGGGATGTTTTGCGCGGCGGCTTTGTCATTGCCTCATTTCAACAGGAATTTCTTAGAATGGCGTGACAGAACACTATTGAGCAGGATCACCGGCGTATCAAGCGAAGGATACGTTCAATGCTTGGAGACCTCAGCCGATATCACCTTGGCAGGCATCGAACTTATTCACATGATGCGTAAGCGGCATCTTCGCTTCGACAAAAGCGCTCTCACTCAAAGCACAGTTTGCGGCCCTGACAGCATAATTGTGTCGAGCGGAAGCCACCTATAACCCCAGAGAAATTTTGCAACACAACCGACAATCCGCAGCCAGCCTGGCCGCATAGGCGTAGAGTACAACTCGCGAGATGGCGCCAGCTTAGAGGTGTCCTTGGAATTTACGAAAAGTTCGCCCACGACCCGAGGACCGACTCATTCCGCCGACGAGCCGGAACTTGGCATCTCGCGTGGTATAAGCTGCGGAACGAGGCATAAAATGCGCAGTGGTGATCTCCTCAACGATAATATGTCTTGGAGGTAAGAGTGGCTACGGCCGTCAAAGAGAGCAGCGAGCATCGATTACTCACTGCTTTGAATTCACTTTCGGCCGTCGAGCCCTCGACGTATTTCAGCTTTATTCTCAAATCTCGAAGCAAATACCTCGTGCCAACGCGGCGGCTGCGACTGGGGACCGCGGCTCGTTAGCAATCGCTAAGTAAGTAGGGCATTGAAAACTATCGACTTGAATTCGAGCAGAGGTTCATCGCTCCTATCGGCCCGCATGCGCAACAATGCACCTTCCCAGCTGTTCAGTACAAAGC
>NZ_JBFUMG010001032.1:0-881 GCF_054049495.1 Phyllobacterium sp. P5_D12
GTCTGAAATCCTACTGGCTGCCGTCCGCCCAGATGCTGGGCTCCGATGACATCTCCGTTGCGGACAAGGCGTCGACGATTGCACTCATCGAACGTATCGATCGTCAGGTCTTCGATGCGCGCTGGGCAAACATTCTCACAAAAGATCGTGTGACGACGACGGAGGCAGCGGTATGACCGAACAACTCCGGGTATTGGTGATTTCGCATGCGCATCCGAGCATCTCACTCGGCGGTGGCGAGATCGCATCCTACAATCTGCACAAGGGGCTGAATACGTTGCCCGGCGTGCAGTCCGTCTATCTCGCGCGGGCAAGTCATCCAATACCGCGCCATGGCACGACGGCCCTGATGAGTCTTAGGCGCAGTAGTGACGAGATACTCTTTCACGCGGATGAATATGACCACTTTTACCTGTCGAACAACAACACGGATGAAATCCGCCGCGATCTTTTGCGCTTTGTTGGCGATCTCAACCCGCACGTCGTGCATTTTCATCACGTAATGGGACTAGGCCTGGAAACGCTTTACGCCATCCGCGAGGCCTTGCCCGATACGGCGATCCTCGTGACGTTCCATGAATATTTGTCGATCTGCAACAATGACGGTCAGATGGTAAAAGCTGGCTCGTCGAAACTCTGCAACGAGGCTTCACCGATCGACTGCCACGCCTGTTTCCCCGACGTTCCTCCTGCGCGTTTTCTGAAGCGTGAACGATTTGTCCGCGGAATGCTCGAACTTGCCGACGCCTTCGTTGCGCCAAGCGTCTTTCTTGCCCGGAAGTATGCGGAATGGGGTCTCGATGCGGACAAGTTGCATGTGATCGAGAACGGCATCTCCATTGAAAGCGTAACGCCGCCAAGGGAGCTGACGGGCCCAAAAC
>NZ_JBFUMG010001033.1:0-879 GCF_054049495.1 Phyllobacterium sp. P5_D12
TTCCGGTCCTGCCGCCCGTACCCGATATGCCGTTCGAGGACTATTTCGACCTCATTGTGCGGCGGTTCTCCAATCCGAAGATTGGCGATACGATCCAGCGCCTCTGCCAGGACGGCTCCAATCGCCAGCCGAAGTTTATTCTGCCGACGACGGCAGACCGGCTGAGAGCCGGCAAGAGCGTAACCGGCCTCTCGCTGGTTTCGGCGCTTTGGTGCCGCTTCTGCGCAGGGACGACCGATACAGGCAAGCCGACGAACTATCTCGACGCCAGCGCTGAACGCTTGAAAGTTGAAGCCTTGAAAGCCAAGGACGATCCGAAAGCATTCCTCGCGATGACCGATATTTTCGGAGAGGTCGGCACATCGCCGATTTTCGCCGAATCGTTTTCGCGGATCCTCCGGACGCTCTGGGACAAGGGTGCTCGCGAGACCCTCAGGCTCTACTTGGATGACAAGCTTTGACGACAGCGAAACCAGATCTCGTCATATTCGACTGCGACGGCGTTCTCGTTGACAGCGAACCGATTTCCATCGCTGTCCTGCTCGAGATGATCGCCAAGAATGGCACCCATATGTCGGAGGATGACGCCTATGACCGTTTCCTCGGGCGCAGCATGACGACGATCAGCAAGGTCCTGCACGAGGAATATGGTTTCGCGGCAAGCGAGGCGGATCTCGACGAGATGCGGGCCAATCTCTTCGCTCGCTTCGAACTAGATCTGCAGCCGATACCGGGTATAGCCGAGACTCTGCGCAAACTTGATGTGCCGCGCTGCGTGGCCTCATCAAGCCAGCCTGATCGCATTCGCCTGTCGTTGAAATTGACGGGATTGCTCGATCTTCTGGATCCACATATTTTTAGCGCCACGATGGTCAAACA
>NZ_JBFUMG010001034.1:0-872 GCF_054049495.1 Phyllobacterium sp. P5_D12
GACCTGCCACAACCTTGCCGTCCATGTCGCAGACCAGAAGATCTTCGGGGGATACTTCGGCGCGGCTTTTCTCCTGGGGCTGTACGAGCAAGGTCTCGTTGCCAGGCAAGAGGGCGCTGACATGACCACTGTATTCAAGTATTTTCAGGCTGTTCAGGAGCCGCGTGGCAATCGCGATTTCAGCTCGCAATGACGTTTCCGATGGAAGCGCTATCCCCGCCTTTTCGGGGTTTCCATCTGTTGTCCGCGCATGAGAATCCATAATCCCTCCTGTCGTGTTTCTAATAAAATCCCATATTATACAAATTTGTTATGCCCGCGATATCACATATGCTTTACACCTCGATCATCACGTCGTCGTTCTCGACGACCACTTTGTAGGTTCGCACGGGTACCATGCAGGGTGGGGCGACGACCTCGCCGGTGCGAAGATCGAATGCACCATTGTGAAAATCGCATTCGATCGTATGGCCGTCGATATATCCTTCCGACAGCGAGCCCGGGCCGTGGGTGCACGCATCGTCTGTCACGTAGAACGTCCCATTGACGTTGAAAACGGCCAGCACGAGATCGCCGGATTCGACTCTGATGGCGCTGTCGAAATCAACATCATCCGCAGAACAAAGCCTTATCCTCGAACGCGTTTGCGTCATCTGGTTCATATCCTTTCTCCCTGCTGCCGCCGCGCGCTTGACTAGCTCGCCAACAGCCTGTAGTTTTCTAAAAACGAAACAGCGTTCTGTATAAAGGAACGAGATGCAAGAATAACCGATCAGAGCGGGACGTCAACTCGAAACTGACGATTAACGTTCTGGCTCGGCCAAACAGCAGCCGGATTTCGTCGCGACTGGACGATTCGAGGAGGATTGAAT
>NZ_JBFUMG010001035.1:0-871 GCF_054049495.1 Phyllobacterium sp. P5_D12
GTGCGCAATATGCGGGGTACCACCATTGCGGCACTCAACGTCGGCGCACAGGCACCGAGGGTTGCCGTTGATGAAATGATTGCAACCTATCTACCGGTGATGCAATCAACTCGCGATACGCTTGCGGGCCTATTGGTCTAGGCAGTGGATGCTTCTATTGCTGCTTCGCGGATAGTCTGCATCAGGATCATCAGCGGTAGTGACGGCGTTATGTCAGCACGCATCGTGAGACCTACCGGTCCGCGCGTCTCGCTTGTGTCTAGAGGCAATAAAGCCAAACTCCCGTCGTCGACATCATCGGCGACAACGCCCGATGAGATGATCCAAACCGCGTTACTGGAGCGAACAAAGGCGCGGCCGAACGCATCGGAAACCGTCTCGATTTGAGTAGGCAGGGCGGCCACTCCATTGGCAATGAGAAAGCGGTCGACGAAGGGCCGAATGATCGATGCCCTGGTCGGAATGAGAATGGGGAATTCGGCAAGAAGCGAAAAGATATCCTCTTGTGAATTCAAAAGCGGATGGTTGGCGCCGACGGCGAACACCACCTGCTCGGAATAGAGATGTTCGAAGGAGAATCCCGTCATTTTCTCGGGGGCGGCAAGGCGGCCAACAACAAGATCGAGATCACCAAGCCGAAGCTGCTCCAGCAGGACCGCGTTTTCGCCCGTAACAATCTTGATGCGGCTTTGCGTTTCCTCTTGCAGAAACAAACTGATGGCATGCGGCATCACGCGGGTGGACACAGTCGGCAAAGCGCCTATGCGGATGGGGACACCCTCCCCCGACCTTTCATTGGAAACGGAATCAATGCCTTGGCGCAATGCCGTGATGGCGGCGCCGGTATGGCGCAGGAACACCTCTCCATAGC
>NZ_JBFUMG010001036.1:0-864 GCF_054049495.1 Phyllobacterium sp. P5_D12
TCACCGGCAGGCAGTGCTTTATTATCAGGAATATGGCCTGGACTGGACCTATGAAGCGCTGGTCGCTGAAATCCTGTCGAAATTCGTCACCAATTTCAATCCAGAACGCGAAGCAGCGTGGATTGCCGAACATGCCGGTTCGATCGCCGGGTCCATATTCCTCGTCCAGAGCGAGGATCCTGATGTCGCGAAGCTGCGCCTTCTCTATGTCGAACCGAGCGCGCGTGGCCTTGGCATCGGTCGAACGCTCGTTGCAACCTGTGTCGAGCGCGCGAGGGAACTCGGGTACCGGCAAATCAAACTCTGGACAAACGACGTCCTCGTCTCGGCACGCCGCATTTACGAGGCAGCCGGATTTCGTCTTGTCGATGAGGAAAAGCATCATTCCTTCGGCCAGGATCTGGTGGGACAGACATGGATCCTCGACCTTGAGCAGGCTTAGTCACAGGCAGTCTGTACCGGGATCAACAATCCCTTAGCCTCGACGTTCAAAGTCGGGCAACGTCCAACTTTTATCGAAGAAATGTTCGGTTGGCCCATACCAGCGGAAATAGGCAAACCAGCCCCGGCCCGGAATCGTCTCGACCCAATTGACATTGTCTTTCGGACCGAAATGAATATCGATGGAACCATCTTCATTGGCCTTGAGCTGGTCATGGCTGGAAACACCCGCCTTCATCGTGCCGGTCTTGATCATCGACCTTGTCAGGACGTCATAGACGGTCACGGCCCAGAACTCCTTGGCCGGAACATTTGCGGGGACGTGTAGCGTATAGTTTTCCCCGCCATCCAGCCAAGCGCCATCCTTATCCTTGGCTGCGCTCATATATTGCGAGCCAGCGCCTACGATGGTCTTCACCATGC
>NZ_JBFUMG010001037.1:0-862 GCF_054049495.1 Phyllobacterium sp. P5_D12
TATCAGTCCAGACACGGACAAGGATCCTATCAATTCGCCATGCCGATTGACGATCGGCACTGCGACCGCGGCGAGATCCTCATCGCGTCCGCCCTTCGATACAATTGAACCGGTTTCCCGCAGTTCAACCGCACGTTCGGAATCGGCCGTCATACCGTACCAGGTTAAAAGCACCCCGGCAGCGCCGTGATCGAGTGGATGCCGCGTTCCCTCTTCCAGATGATGGCGTGCGCTACGTGGAGAATTTTCCCTGTAAAGGCAGACACGTTCATCACCATCACGCACGTAAAACGACGCGGTTTCCTGGGTGATTGTCGTAAGATGACGCAGCACCGGCCTGATAAGTGCTTCGAGCGTGAATTTCGAGCGGCTCAGTTCACCAAGCCGGCGCAATTCAGGCCCAAGCAAATAACGTCCATCCGCGCCCCTATCCATGAAGCCTGTATGCAAAAGCGAACCTGCCAATCGCAGGATGGTGCTCTTGTACAGACCCGAGCGCTGGGAAAGCACCGACAACGTCAGGGCTTCTCCCGGCTCTTCGAAACATTGCAGCAGCACGATAGCGCGTTCGACCGCTTCAACGCGCTCTCTGCCGACATCCATTTCATCGCTCGATCCATCCATGACAACGACCCTAGCATTTACGCGGTATTCTGTCTAGCAGAATATGATCCGCTTGACAGAACATTTATAATGATTACAAACTGGGAGAGACAGGGTTCAAAACTGACCCGCCGTTCGGCACGCAATGTTCAGGACCTGAACCTGTTGCGCCAACACGGAGTGGCCATCGGCTGCCGCAAACTTGGGAGAAGAAAATGCTCACGAAAGAACAGAATGAACGCCTGACCAGCGTTGGTCC
>NZ_JBFUMG010001038.1:0-856 GCF_054049495.1 Phyllobacterium sp. P5_D12
GTCTTACGGGCGGCAATGCGTAGCGGCAGAAAATCCTCAGGCTTTTGCAGGACTCGAAGGATCGTATCAGCCAAAGCATCGGTATCAAAGAATGGCACGAGGAGGCCATTCGTCCCGGCTCGGACAATTTCCTGAACCGGCGGCGTATCGGAGCCGATTATCAAGGCGCCACAAGACATTGCCTCGATCACTGACCACGACAGCACGAAAGGATATGTCAGGTAGATATGGGCAGTTGATATCTGGTAGAGCTTTCGCAAGAGATCGTGCGAAATGGCTCCGGGAAACACAATTCTGTCTGGCGGAATATCATGGCTGGCGAGTAACGCATCCTTCCAGGACCCTCCACCATGTGGGGGTGTTCCATAGCTGACGCCATTGCCGCCGACAAATACGAAGAGCGCATCTGGATTTTGGCGTATGACCTTTGCCGCCGCCGCGAGTGCTTGCGGAAAACCGCGATAGGGTTCGAGGTCCCGAGCGACAAAAGTGATGATTGGCGGATCGCCGGCTTTCAACAAGCGCCCATCAGGCAGCCGCAGCGACGCGTTGCGGTCAGGGCGGAAAATTTCCGTATCGACGCCCTCATGACAGACAGCGATCCGACTCCGGGCAGAGACCGGATAAAGGCTTTTTTGCCAACGGGTGGGGCTGATCCCCCCGTCGATCGCTTCCAGCGAGAGAAGCTGCGCGACATTGCGCAGTCTCAATCGTTTACGGGTTTCGGCATCCGGATGATCATCGGGAGCAAAACCGACGTCGGCGCCCTCGGCCTTGTAGAAAAATTCACAATAGCCGATAGCCGGCACTTTTGGCAGGATATCCTTGACGAACATCATGCTACCCCAGCCTATAT
>NZ_JBFUMG010001039.1:0-855 GCF_054049495.1 Phyllobacterium sp. P5_D12
GCGCAAAGCCTGTTCGCGCTGCGCCTCGTTCTGGATTTCGAACTCGCGATATTTGACACCGGAGTCGGCCGTATATTTTTCAGCGCCATTGAACGCGGCTTCGTTGAAGGATTTGTCGAATTTTCCGCCAAGATCGTAAATGACGGCCGGCTTGTCATCCGCAGCAAAGGCCGAGACGGACATTGCTGTGGCAGCCAGGAGACCAAGAACAATACGCTTCATTTGATACCAACCCTCTGGATTTTGTTGAGCAGATTCAACTTCTGTCGAACCTTAAAATCGTTGCGGATGGTCACTCCCCAGCCGCCCCGGAAGCAATCTTGCATGCCAAGACGCAAAATTCACGCGGAATTTTGCCTCTTGGTCAAAGATCCTCCAAAAATACAATCAAGTCAGTCTGTTAGACCGTTCTCGCATCTAGCAGGGACGGGAAATACGGGCTACCGGCATCGGATGCTCAACGGGCGGCGAAACGACCGGCCCTGTTCTCGCGTTTATAACCCATCGCATAGAGCAGAAATGCGAGCAGCGCGAAAATAACGAAGGTTGGCGCCTCAAGAATCCAAAGCATCAAAGGGTCCCATAATATAGGGTATATGTGGGTTTTGATGCTTGTTTCGGCGAGGGCGAGCGAGGAGGCGGAAATAGACTGCCAGCTTTCCTGCAACGATGTCATGGTCAATTGCGATGCCCCAACGGAACGTGCTGCATCGAGAACAGCGGCGATGATAGCCAGGCTCAAAGCGATATAGGCGAGAAGCCTGAACATAAATCGGATCACAATGGTCTCCAAAATTACGGCAACACGGCCRGGTCTTTCACTGATGGAATAACATGGTAGCGCCGGATCAAGGC
>NZ_JBFUMG010001040.1:0-854 GCF_054049495.1 Phyllobacterium sp. P5_D12
GTTCCATCGAGGATGCGCATTGTGGCAATAGGCGCAGCATGTGGCTCGATGCTTTCCCACAGGCCAATCTTCTCGAGAAACTTGATCGCAGGCACCATAAGCGCGGTTGTGCGTTTGTCGGAACCCTCCGGTAGAACGCCAAGACTGATGACATTGTCGAAACTTTGCGCAAGTGCAATAGCCGCGATCAGCCCCACATGACCTGCGCCCGCAACAATTATCGGATCGGTTCTGGTACTGGTCATGGTTTGTCTCCGCTTCACGCTTTCAACAGTTTATATTAGCCTAATTGCTTGCACTTTGGGCATTTTTCAAGAAAAGCTGCTCACAAATCGTTCGCTATCGATAAGATACAACAGCGAGCGCACTATTATCATGCAGCAGATTGGCACGGACCGTGAAAAAACCGATATTGCCCAAGGCCATAACACCCAAAAAGGTAACGGCACCGCAAGCGAAGGCATTTTCCGTCCATCTTCTCACAGCGTCAGGCTCCTTTCTGGCGTTTCTTTCTGTGGTTGCGGCCAGCGAAGAAAGCTGGACAGCCATGTTCTGGTGGCTTGGACTGGCGCTTTTTGTCGACGGTATCGACGGGCCGATTGCACGTAAGCTGGACGTCAAATATGTCTTGCCCAACTGGTCTGGCGAACTTCTGGACAACATCATCGACTATATGACCTACGTGCTCATTCCGGCCTTTGCGCTGTATCAGCGCGGCTTCATGGGTGAGGGGCTGTCGTTCCTGGCAGCGGCCATCATCGTGGTTTCGAGTGCCATCTACTATGCGGACACTGGCATGAAGACCAAGGAGAATTTCTTCAAGGGCTTCCCGGTCGTCTGGAACATGATCGTCT
>NZ_JBFUMG010001041.1:0-853 GCF_054049495.1 Phyllobacterium sp. P5_D12
GGGATATTGCCAAGAATGGGATATCCTATCGTTCCTTCGACGCTGACGGGAAATGTCCCTGACAGTCCAGTATCACCATAAACGGTGATCAGGAGGACATCGCCCGATGCAACTTTATATGGCTCGTCCGCCCACGCCGCCGAAGCCATTGGCGACAACAAGAGGATCGAAGAAAACGCACAAGCGGTCATCAGCTTGTTGATCCGGTGAGCAAATCCAGGGCGGCTATTTTTTTGTTTGATCAACATTGTCGACCTCATGCCTTTGCGGTGGAAGAGCGGGTTTTTGCGTAGTCAGCAAGCTCCTTGACGACACGTCCGGAGACGAGTTTGGTGGGAGCAAGCGGCGCGCTCAAGGCGACTGGACCTCGGCTTTCGTGGTCGCTGTTGAGAACGATACCGCTGACTTTCCGACCGTCGGCGCGTAGTTTCGTGACGGCGGTCACGACGTCCTCCATCCTGGCGACGTCACGGCGCACGACCAATACCGTCGTGTCGGCAAGCGACGCCGCACGTATGGCATCCGCACTGTTGGCGATAGCTGGCGTATCGATAAGAACGATGTCGTACTGTCGCTTAAGCTCTGCGATCATTTTCGCGAATTGCTCGTGGCCTAACAAAAATTCTGCCGGAACCTGACAGGTCTGCGTCGCCACAAAGTCGATTGCGGATTCCGCGTCGTGCTGCACCGCCGCTTCAAGTGTATGCCGGCCGCGGATCACTTCTTCCAGATAGGGACCGAATTGATCGCCGAACTCATGGGCCACCATCGGATTCCGGAAATTGGCGTCCACGACGACAGTCCGTATCCCTGTAGCTGATAGTGATCTCGCAAGGCCTGCTACGATCAGCGT
>NZ_JBFUMG010001042.1:0-852 GCF_054049495.1 Phyllobacterium sp. P5_D12
GTGACGTGGTCTTCACATGGAACKGCACGACCTCCGGCGTCCGGGTACCGAATGGTGATTTCATTCCCGCTGATCGCAAAGGACTCACCATTTGCGATGCGACGTCCGCGGCTTTTGCGCAGCGACTGGATTTTGAGAAGCTCGACGTTGTGACGTTCTCCTGGCAAAAAGTACTTGGTGGCGAAGGTGCGCATGGCATGTTGATCCTCAGCCCGCGCGCGGTTGAGCGGCTAGTCACCTATAAGCCCGCATGGCCTTTGCCGAAGATCTTCCGGCTTACCTCGGGCGGCAAGCTGATCGACGGCATCTTCGCTGGCGAGACAATCAATACGCCCTCGATGCTATGCGTTGAAGATTACCTCGATGCATTGGCCTGGGCGAAGTCCATCGGGGGGCTTGATGCACTAGTTGGCCGTGCAGACCAAAATTTTGCTGTTCTAGATGCTTTTGTCGAGCGGACGCCATGGATTGCCAATCTCGCGCGGGTTCCGGCAACGCGATCCAACACCTCTGTCTGCCTGACGATCGTCGACCCGGATATTATCGCTCTTGATGCAGAAGCCCAGGCAAATTTCGCCAAGAACCTTGTGGTGGTGCTGGAGAAAGAGGGCGTCGCCTATGACATTGGCGCCTATCGTGATGCGCCGTCGGGCCTACGCATTTGGGCGGGTGCCACTGTCGAGGCAGCTGACCTTGAAGCTTTAACTCTTTGGCTCGACTGGGCTTTCCAGTCGCAAAAAGCCGCTCTGAAACAGGCAGCCTGAATTCCGGCCGATGCGGCCGCAGCATTGCGGCCGTCATCAATTGCATCATTCCAATTTAACGCCAGTTCCTATTGATGGAGGCCATGAT
>NZ_JBFUMG010001043.1:0-852 GCF_054049495.1 Phyllobacterium sp. P5_D12
GTTGACATCGTAGGGGTCACAGGTTCAATCCCTGTCACGCCCACCATCTGAACCTCAAATTCAAGCACTTAAGCAACGTCCATTTGACTAACAACAAGTGTTAGATGTGCACTTGCGCGCAAACAGTGGGCGTTTCGTGCGCCTTTGCAGTTCGCAATGATGCTTTCCGTCGCAAGATCAGGCGGCGCCTCTGGGTTCCAACAGCCGCACAGTCACGTGGACAGCAGGTCCCTAATCTCAGGATGGTGTGCAATGGAAATGTGCGACTGCGGTTATTTTTATTGCCGAGAGAAATGAGCGAAACTCCAAAACCTGTCTATCCCGATCATATGGAGAAAGCCCCCGGTCGGGCTTTTTGAACTACTGCATTCACGAAGGCCGCAAAGATGGGGGGGGTTCGGATTTGAGAAGCGCTACGGGCTTGAATGGTATTGCGGCGAACATAAAAGTGACGCTGGCGAAAGTTAGCCTCTGATTTCGGTTTTCCCACGACTTCGTTATCAGTGTTTTTGCAGCTAATGATTGCGAGTCATCACGCTCTAAGGCACGTTAACTCAAACCTCCGTCGATGATGATCAACTATGCGAAATACCCAATCTAGGAGAAGCTCCCATGGACCTGAAACTGACAGGCAAGACAGCTCTTGTGACTGGATCCACCGCAGGAATCGGGCTAGCAATCGCCAAGCGGCTGGCTGCCGAAGGCGCGAATGTCGCCATCGTCGGCCGAGCGCAGGCAAAGCTGGACGAAGCAGCAAAGATCATTGCCTCCTCCAAGTCTTCCAAAATCGCGTCAGGCATCCGCGCCGTGCTCGCTGATGCTGCAACCGCCGAAGGAGCTGCGATTCTGCAC
>NZ_JBFUMG010001044.1:0-850 GCF_054049495.1 Phyllobacterium sp. P5_D12
GGCAGTTTCTGCTCATTGGAGGTTTAGTCTCGGTGGGCGCGATGATTTTGATTGGCGCTTTTGTAGCGGGCCTGATTGAAGCTGCCGTTACTCGTAATTCGGCGGCGGCGACCGCTTTGTACGTGGATAGCGTTATCGCGCCCATTCTTCCCGACATGCAAACCAATCAAATACTCGACGAGACGGTTACGCATGCGTTGGATGAGACGTTGGGGCAGGGGGCGTTGGCTAGCAGGCTAATGTCTTTCAGGCTCTGGCGAAGCGACGGGCTGGTTCTCTATTCCAACGACAAGAAGCTTATGGGCAAGCGCTTTGCCGTCAGCGATGACCTGAAGACAGCGTTTGCTGGCAAGATGGTCGCTAATTTTAACAACGTTGACGATGTGGAAAGCGAAGCTGAGCGGGCGAGTGGCAAGCCACTTCTGGAGATTTACAATCCGGTCCTCCAACCTTGGTCGGGCAAAGTGGTCGCCGTATCGGAATTTTATGAGATAGCTGACGAATTTCAGCACAGTTTGGATCAGGCGCGCCTGCGCAGCTGGCTTGCTGTCGCCTTCTTTACAATGGCTTTTTTTCTGGTCTTGTCAGTTATCGTGTTTCGTGGAAGCAAGACCATCGACGACCAACGTCGGGACCTAAAGCAACGGGTGAGCGAACTTTCCGACCTGCTCCTGCAGAACAAGACGTTGCATGCGCGCGTCCAACGTGCCTCTCAACGCGCTGCGGCACTGAACGAAAGCTATCTCAGACGCATAGGGGCGGATATTCATGACGGCCCCGCACAACTCATGGCGTTCGCTGCGCTTAGGTTGGACAGCGATATCCTGGTTAATCCTGCTGTCTTGGAAGA
>NZ_JBFUMG010001045.1:0-849 GCF_054049495.1 Phyllobacterium sp. P5_D12
GCTGGAAATGTCCTCCCAAGCAGTAATCTTTCGCGTGGTAACGCTGGCCATGGAATTGTCATCTCTCTGTTTGGGAAAGTTGTTGGAGGCCCAGGCGGTTAGCACATTAGAATCGGACTTAATCGTGACCAACCACCACGAACTCATAGTGAGTTTGTGCATTGGACCATCAGTCGTATCGTGAGCGCTAATTCACTTCCGTTGCTGCGATGCGATTGTAATTAACAGCTCTTCGAGGCTTTTGACATGCTCGTCGTTCGCCTGCACCATCTCACGCACGGGCTGGGTCATATACGCCCTAAGACGCTCCAGATTGGGCCAAAAGTGAGGCTTGAAGTATCTCCTCCAGACGCCGAAGACTATCCTCTTCAACAGTGAAGGACGTGGAGCCGGAGCGGGTGCGCTAGGCGAAACCACAGCTCCCCCAGGAGTTGAAGCGTGCCTCTCGTCGGATGGAACTTCGTGTGTGGCACCAAATACACGGCTAATTCTTCTAATGATACGCGCCAACGGGAGAACCAAACGCAGCGCTCGAGGACCACTCGGATCGCGGAGATTGGTGATGAGATTGTCGTACTGACCTGAACGCGCAGCCAGAGAGTCGGCTGACCTTTGGACTTCGGCAGTCCTGAATATAAGCCGAGAAACCTCGCTCCGGGACAGGTCGAGTGAAGCAGCCAGATGGTCGGATTTCGCATTGGCGGCAGCTAGTCTTTCAACGAGCGTCGCATTCTCCTCAGATCTCTGTCTTAGCGATTCCACCAACTGGCCATTCTCTACTCGAGCGTGTGCTGCAGCCGGATCAAAGACGACATAGTTATCAAGCACATTCACGGGAATCTTGAAGTG
>NZ_JBFUMG010001046.1:0-849 GCF_054049495.1 Phyllobacterium sp. P5_D12
ACGGTTGAGAACGCTCTGGGATATCACAGCGCCGTTGCTGCGGACGAGCGTCGTCGCGGCCTGGTGCTTCGTTTTCGTCGGCACAATCCGCGAACTGTCCGCAACAATCCTGCTGACAACCGCAAATACCAAGCTTGTCTCGGTCATCATCTACGACCTTAACGAGAGTGGCGATCTCGGGGCGATCTGTGTTCTCGGTATCATTCTTCTTGCCGCTTCTTTTGCCGTGGTGTTTATCGCCAACCGAGTTCCGGTACTTGGTGGTTCGCAAATGAATACGCGAGGCTAGAGCCCTGCCAGTAGGCAGGGTCGCCAATCGCGGGAATTGCTGCTAAACGAGGGCTGGAGGAGTAATCCGCAAGGTTCTTGCTCCGCTTAGACTGGAACCTTCACAATGGCTTGCGCATGTCAGAGATAACGAACGCCCCGCACAATTTATCCGCGATCGATTTCCTTCGCACCCGTTCGCTCGCCAATGTCGTACAGGCAGAGATCGAGCGGATGATCATCGATGGCGAGCTCAAGCCCAACGAACGGGTGAACGAAAACGGCCTTTCCCAGCGCCTCGGCGTTAGTCGCGGACCAATTCGCGAGGCCTGTAGCGCGCTGGCGGCCATGGGACTTATCGAGATCATCCCCAACCGCGGCTTCTTTATCCGGGCGCTTACCAATGACGAAGCCCAGGACCTTTCGGAGGCCCGGGCCGGTGTCTTCGGATGCATGGCCATGATGCTGGCCGAGCGGGTGACTGACGCCGAGATCGCCATCCTTCGCGCGCTGTTGCAACGTATGGATGAAATTGTCGAACTCGGTGACGTGCACATCTACTACCCGGTCAATCTCGAGTTC
>NZ_JBFUMG010001047.1:0-847 GCF_054049495.1 Phyllobacterium sp. P5_D12
TGGTATGCCGCAATATGCGCTGGATACTGCAAGGGAAACCTGGCCTTACGAAAAAGAAGGCTGGCGCGTGCTCTAGGATGGCAGCCGGTTTTCTGCCAGCGTCTTCATAGATGCTGTGCGTGATGAGGCCGTCAAACTCATCGTCTTTGCCAAGGTTACCCGTGATGTGACCGAACGGAACAGGGGGCAGGAAGAACTCGCCAAGGCCCGCGAGGCGCTTTTCCAATCTCAGAAAATGGAGGCAATTGGCCAACTCACAGGCGGTGTTGCCCACGACTTCAACAATTTGCTGATGGCTGTTCTGGGTAGCCTGGAGCTTGTGCGTAAGCGGATTAGCACAGATCCGAGAACGTTAGCACTTCTTGACAACGCGATTCAGGGAGCCCAGCGCGGCGCCAATTTAACCAAGCGCATGTTGGCATTTGCCAGGCGTCAGGACCTTGACCTGCAACGGGTTGACGTTCCGGGACTTGTACGCGGCATGGCGGAACTGCTGGAGCGATCGCTTGGTCCGACGATTTCTGTCGAAACGAACTTTCCCCTGACTCTGGAGGTGGTGCGTGCGGACCCCAACCAGCTTGAACTTGCCTTGCTGAATTTGGCAGTTAATGCCCGCGATGCCATGCCAGGTGGCGGCACCATCTCGATCTCAGCATCAAAGCAGGTCGTCAAAAGCGGCACTCCCGATTTGCCAGTAGGCGTCTATATCTGTCTTTCCGTTCGTGATCAGGGTGAGGGCATGGACGAAACAACAATGCGACGCGCCATGGAACCGTTCTTCACCACGAAGGGTGTTGGCAAGGGGACGGGTCTCGGCCTGTCCATGGTGCACGGCCTGTTGAAACAG
>NZ_JBFUMG010001048.1:0-846 GCF_054049495.1 Phyllobacterium sp. P5_D12
CCCCACTATCGGACAGTTCCTCCGCTTCGCATAAGCCTTGTGCCGGAACTGATCATACGCGAGTCGACGGGTCCGGCTTCGCTGGTGCCGTGGGAGCGAAAGTAACGGGTAGCTTCAGCAGCCTGCCAMGGTGGGTCCACTTGATCACAATTATTAAGGAGACACTGCAAGGTTAATCGGCGAAAGTATATCTCACCCAATAGTGGCGAACGAAGGTGGCTGCGAGCAACCGTGTAGCAGCCAAGTGGTGAGGGGCCGAGGAATGAGGCACCACGATCGACAGCACCGGAGCGCCATTACGCCCGCCAGTCAGGGAGTTCGGGGGCGGGGTTATCTCGTGCAGATTGCTGAATTAGCTGACTTTTGTTTCATTCCGTTAACCACATTACCTACCATAGTCCTTAGCGCGACAGTATTCGGTGTTCCGTTATTGCTGTCATTGATCATGAGCTTCGTCGCCTGGTCGATTGACCAACCCGTTTCGGAAGCTCAGTTTGTGGGCCTGCAAAACTATAGAGATCTTTTCGCAGATCGGGTGTTCGTCGCAAGCCTCTGGCTTACACTTGGATATACCTCTGCAACGGTCTGCCTCGAAATTCTGATTGGGCTGGCAATCGCCCTGCTTCTAAATCTGGATCTTCCGTTCATCCGCATCTTTCGAACGGCATTGATCGTCCCGATGATGGTAACCCCTATCGTCGCTGCGCTTTGTTGGAAACTCCTCCTCGACCCAACATATGGACTTGTCGACTATCTCATCGG
Organism: Phyllobacterium sp. P5_D12; assembly: GCF_054049495.1. NCBI lineage: Bacteria > Pseudomonadati > Pseudomonadota > Alphaproteobacteria > Hyphomicrobiales > Phyllobacteriaceae > Phyllobacterium > Phyllobacterium sp. P5_D12. The sequence goes on from NZ_JBFUMG010001048.1 coordinate 763, forward strand.
ATCGCCGKTCATCTGGCTCGGCGACCCGACGCTGGCACTCATCACAGTGGGCGGAGTGAACGTGTGGCAGAACGCACCGTTCGT
>NZ_JBFUMG010001049.1:0-843 GCF_054049495.1 Phyllobacterium sp. P5_D12
TGACGATCTCCCGAGGCGTTGCGTCTTCCGTATGGCCGCCAAGCGAGATCGTGTGGCCGAGATAGTGAGCGGCGACGGCCAAAAACAGCGATAGGAGCGCCAGCGTTGCGATGGGGTAAAAGACGCGTCGCAGCAGTGGTTTGCCAAGAACAGGCTCTATTCTCTGTGCTCGATATTGCATGACTTTCGGACCAACCGTGTTGAGTGCACTCAACTTAACGCGACAAGTGCTGATTTATGGTTAATCGAAAGTGAAGGTGGTCTCGCCAAGCCTTCCGCCCTTCGTTAAGCTCGTCATGCGAATCCAGGGAGAAGCTATGCCGATTTTCATACTTGACGGGCACTCACCGGAATTTGAGCATCGGGCGTCAAATTGGATAGCGCCGGACGCTACCATTGTCGGCAAGGTATTCCTGGGTGAAAACGCCAATATCTGGTTTGGCGTAGTACTGCGCGGCGACAACGAGTTAATTCGCATCGGTCGGGACACCAATGTTCAGGAACATACCGCCATGCACACGGATATGGGCTATCCGCTTACAGTTGGCGAGGGCTGCACGATTGGGCATCGTGCCATGCTTCATGGCTGCACCATTGGCGATAATTCGCTGGTCGGCATTGGCGCTATCGTCCTGAATGGTGCAAGAATCGGCAAGAATTCCTTTGTTGGCGCGGGCGCACTCGTTACCGAGCGCAAGGAGTTTCCGGACAATTCATTGATCGTCGGTTCACCGGCGCGAGTCATTCGGACGCTGGACGATGCAGCGATCGAGGGCCTCAGGCTTTCGGCTGCTCATTATGTCGAGAATGGCAGACGCTTCATGCGGGGCCTGGAGATAGAAT
>NZ_JBFUMG010001050.1:0-840 GCF_054049495.1 Phyllobacterium sp. P5_D12
GGACAATATGGAAACACCGGCAACGCTCGATCTGAGCTCTGTTCGCGCAAAGATCGCCGCAAAGGATTACGCCAGCGCATTGGTTGAACTGCGTGGACTGGCGGAGAACAATCAGCAGGCGGACGTCTACAATCTGCTTGGCTTTACACTTCGGAAGACCGGTGATTTCGACACGTCGCTGACCTACTATCAGAAAGCGCTGGATATCCAGCCGGATCATAAGGCCGCGCGCGAGTATCTCGGCGAATTGTACGTAGATACGGGAAAAATGGACAAGGCCGGCGAGCAGTTGGCCTCTTTGACAGCGCTTTGCCCCGGAGGTTGTGAGGAATTGAGCGACCTTCAAAAATACATGACGAACAAAGGCGTCAACTAAGGATGGGCAGGCGGTGAAACCGCCTGCTTCTCTCCCCACCAATAGGACCGATTAAAGGTGGTGAGGATCAATCGGTCATTGGGCATCTCCATTTCCTGATTTATTGAGGGCAAGGGACGGGCGACGCGATCCGCTTGAATCAGCTGCGTTATTCGTTGATCTCCGGCTCGACGAGCCTTGCTAAGTTTTTCAGCGACTCCTGCCATCCGAGATAACAAGCCTCAGGTGGAATGACGTCCGGCACGCCCGCCTGTGTTATATGGAGCTCGGTCCCGACCGACACTTTGGTCAGCGTCACAGTTACTTCCATTTCGCCAGGCAGGTTGGGGTCGTCGAATTTGTCCGTGTAACGCAAACGTTCACCAGGAACCAGCTCGAGATATTCGCCGCCAAACGTGTGGCTATTGCCAGTCGTAAAGTTCCGGAACGACATTTTGAATGTTCCGCCGACCTTTGCTTCTGAG
>NZ_JBFUMG010001051.1:0-838 GCF_054049495.1 Phyllobacterium sp. P5_D12
GGTCAAGGCTTCGGCGGAGCGGATCGAAACGGTGATGGGCTGGCGCAGTCATTCCTGACCTCAATCCTTCAACGAGATGATTGCCTCGATCTCCACGGTGATATTGCCAGGCAAGGAGCTGAAACCAACGGCTGAACGCGCATGGTTGCCAGCTTCACCAAAAACATTGATCAGCAAGTCCGAGCATCCGTTGATGACCGAGGGATGATCGGCAAAATCCGGCACTGCGTTGACCATGCCCAGAAGCTTCACCACACGTTTCACCCGCCGCAAATCTCCGAGCGCCGAATGCATGACCGCAAGCAGGTTGATGCCGGTCAGACGCGCGTGCTTGTAAGCTTYGTCAACGCTCACATAACCTCCGACCTTGCCGGTGTGCATGTAACCGTCGTCTTCCCGCGGCCCCTGCCCCGACAGATACAGCATATTGCCTTCCTGAATGTGGGTGACGAAATTCGCGATCGGGCTCGGCGCCGGGGGAAGAACTATGCCCAGCGCCTTGAGACGATCATAGGGGGAAACGTCGGCATCGATTGCCGGACTTGATAGGTCACTCAAGGCGAATTCCTCAACGGTATGAATAGGGCGCAATGGCGCCGGATGTTTCAGGCTTGACGGGCTGGTAGCGGCTGGCGGCTATTGGTTCATTGCCGAGCACCGCCCAGTGTGGTTCGAACAGCTTGTCGAGCCTTGCTTCGTAACCCATCGAGTCGATGACTGTGAGATCTGAATCGGCGAGTTCAAAGATGGTGAAATCCGCACGCGTTCCGACCGACAGAAGGTTCTCTGTCGGCAGATTGATCGCCGACGCCGGAGAGATTGTCACCGCTTCCACCAC
>NZ_JBFUMG010001052.1:0-834 GCF_054049495.1 Phyllobacterium sp. P5_D12
GTCGCTATCCTGCGCTGGCTTTATCGCTGGCCCATGTTCATTCCCTTTATCGTTGTCGGTCAGGTCTTGCGCACCTTTCTGGCCAAGAACGGTCTGATGAACAACATCCTTGTGAGTCTTGGAATATTGACGCCGTTGCAGACGACCGGGTTTCTCGACTGGCGCGGTATTGTGATTGCATTCGTCTGGAAGCAGACGCCGTTCGTGACGCTGCTTGTTGCCGGGGCCATGGCATCGCTCGATCGCAGCACCATAGAAGCCGCACGCAATCTTGGCGCTTCGCGTCTGCGTATTCTCATCGAGATTGTCGTGCCGCAAATCTCCGGCACGTTGCTCGTCGGTCTGATCCTTTCCTTCGTCACCATGATGTCTGTGCTGTCCGTCCCGCTGATGATCAACGCCCAGTCGCCAACGATGCTGACCGCCGATATCGCTTTTCGGATCAATGCCCACGGTGACTATGGCGTCGCCAATGCGCTCGGCGTGATTTCTTTGCTTTTGACAGCTGGTGTGGCACTGATATATCTGCGTCAGACAATGAAGGACCGCCTATGACGGCTCATATCGATCTCTGGTGGCTGCCGCGGGCCTTCATTCTTGGGCTCCTTGCCTTCATCATTTTCGGGCCATTGACCAATCTGCTTTTGTGGACGGTGGCGGAGAAATGGTATTTTCCGCATATGCTGCCGTTGGAATACGGGTTCACTTTCTGGCAGAGGGTATTCTCTCCGCGCGGGAATGCGATGGCATCGTTGATGACCAGTATTATCGTCGCGACGCTCACCGTCATCGCGTCGCTGGCTTTGGCCATTCCCGCAGGGTACGCATTATCGC
>NZ_JBFUMG010001053.1:0-827 GCF_054049495.1 Phyllobacterium sp. P5_D12
CCTCATCGCCGATGCYCTRCATCATCCCAAYTTGATGTTYTACAAGTTCCTKGTKGTTGGRCACACRAGYTCKACCGGCGATGCCAAACACAATCTGAAACTGAGCCAGGATCGCGCCGACGCGATTACGGAAGCCTTGGCAACGACATTCGCCATYCCGCGCAACCGGCTCTATTCCGTCGGWGTGGGCCAAGAGATGCCCGTCGATCCGGCCAACCCGAAGGCSGCMGACAACCGGCGCGTKCAACTGATYAAYCTCGGSCGGATCAAATAGCAGGCCTGTAACCGTTACGTACTTCACATCCTTTTCTGAAAAGAACCTATGGAGGTTCGCCGGAACCCGACTGAACGGTGTTTCAACTGACCAAAGAAGAATAGGAGTTGCAAATGACTTTCTTTCATAGGGTGCTTGCCGGTGCCGCCGCGTTGATACCGTTCGACGCAAGTGCGGAATCTGTCCAGATTGGAACGCTCGCCTGCGACGTTTCCAAAGGGATAGGAATGTTTGTCGTGGAGAAGCAAAAACTGACCTGCTCGTTCAAGCCAAAAAGCGGCAACGCCGAGAACTATACCGGATCGATCGACGAATACGGTATTGCAATCGGCGAAGTCGCATCAGGCCACCTGATCTGGGGCGTCGTCGCAGCCAACAGCGGACTTCCGGCAGGCGCGCTCGCAGGCACCTATGCCGGTGTTGGAGCCAATGCCTCGGTCGGGCCCGGAGCAGGTGCAAACATTCTTGTCGGGGGTACGGGCAAAGCGTTTTCCTTGCAGCCGATTTCGGTCGAGGGACAAGAGGGCATCAACTTCGCCGGAGGGGTCACGAC
>NZ_JBFUMG010001054.1:0-826 GCF_054049495.1 Phyllobacterium sp. P5_D12
TTTCGCAGCCGCGGCGAGTGGTACCACCTGAAATACAAATGCCAAACCAGCGCTGACAACATGAACGTCGTCGGCTTCAAATATAAAATCGGCGAACTTGTGCCGAAAAAGGACTGGAGCCAGCACCTACTCGTACCCTAGCGTCAGGGCCCTTTCTCCAAATCGACCCTCTCGACACTACGACGCTGGTTGAATAGCCTGCGCTCCAGTGATGGGGGAACAGATGCGATTTTCAGTTTTGGTTATTGTGTTGGTGGCTGCGATCTTGCCGKCATGCACAACAACGGGCGGCAACGTCAGCAAGAGCGGCGTAATCGCGGATGCGAAAAATCTCGTCATCGTTTCCTATCAGTGTCAGGATGCACTCGGACGCGAGCCGCATTACTCGGCCATCGAAAGCAGCGAAACCATTCTGAAAGGGCTCGGAAAATCGGCCGATGAGGCGGACAGTACCGTACGCGGATGGCTCAAGGCGGTGATTGCTTCGCCGAAACAACCCGCCGACTACGATGCGAAAACCTGCAAGGACAGATTGCTTACATTGGCTGAAAAGGTTCGCGTTGGTTATGAAACCCTGAAAGCCGGCAGGTAAAACCCAATACAAAAAAGACGGTTCCGAAGACCCGCCTTTTTACCATTTCGTTCGGGCTAAGTGCGTTGCCAATCGTTACTGATGGCTTCGTCCGCTGCCGCCCATGTAACCATTACCGTAGCGATAGTACCTGCGGTTATGGCTCCAACGCCGATGATCGCGCCGCTCTGCCCAATGACGCCGATGGTAACGGTCACGACGCCAATCATGGCGATCACGACGCCAGTCACGGCG
>NZ_JBFUMG010001055.1:0-825 GCF_054049495.1 Phyllobacterium sp. P5_D12
CTGCCTGCCGGTGAATGACCCAGCCGAGATCGCCGGGCTGGAGGCCGCGATATGTCACCTCGTCCGGCACATGGTTTTCGGCATCGATAAGGTTTCTGATCTGACGCATGGACGATACCAGCTGCCTGCGGGCATCGTCATCCAACGGTGCAAGGATTTGCTCCATCTGAAGCTGCGAGCGCCGGTTAAGGCCGGAAAAGACCTCTTGGCCCGCCGGAGTCAGCGTTATGAGACGCTGCCGTCCATGTGTTGAGCTGGCACGAACGCGCACGAGCTTGCGCTTTTCGAAGCGTGAGACGATGCGGCTGAGATGGGCCTTGTCCATGTGCAGACTGCGGCCGATATCGGCCGCCGTCTGTTCGCCATTGTTGGCAAGTTCATATAATACGCGGCCCTCTGCCAAAGTGTAGTCGCTGGCAAGCAGGTGCTTGTCGAGCAGTCCGATTTCCCTTGTAAAAAAGCGATTGAAACTACGAAATTCGTCAACTGCGTTCATGTTATGCGCTCTATGTTGTCAGTGACAACATCATATGCATTTCATTTGGGATCGCAAGATGGAAATGTGATGGCGACGACGAATGGAAGTCGGGACTACGTAKCCTTCGCCGCTGCCCTGCCGGCCGTCCGGCCCGAGAAGATAGAGCCGCCGAGGAAAGTCCCTTCAAGCGAATTATAGCCATGCATGCCGCCGCCGCCAAAGCCGGCTGCCTCGCCGGCTGCATAGACTCCCGCCAGCGTTTCACCGTCAGCCTTCAAGACACGCGCACTCAAATCCGTCACGATGCCGCCAAGCGATTTCCGTGTAAGGATGCTGAGGCGCACCGC
>NZ_JBFUMG010001056.1:0-824 GCF_054049495.1 Phyllobacterium sp. P5_D12
GCCTTCGATCAAGCGCGCCCGCCAGAAGGCAGAGGCAATCAGCCGCGCCCGCAAGCTTGCTCGCAAGCAGGCCCAGCGCGAAGGCCTTCTTCCAATGCCTGTGAAAAAGACACCGGTTCGCGCTTCAGCGGCTCGTTGATCTTCGATTTATCGACGCCTTGACCCGATTACGGGGTGGAGTGGCTTGCGTCACACCGCCCTTTTTCGTTTGGTGCCATCGGAACAATAAGGCCTTTACGGCTTTTCATTGAACGGGACACATAAGACATGACACATCCGGTTGAACTGGCCTCACATCGCGCAATCTGGGCGGCCCCTAAGACAGTACGTGTCACGGGACTCGTCATTGCCTCTGTTCTCACGCTTGCGATCGCTGGATGCCAGAGCACCTCGACCACTGACATGACTGGCATCGACAAGGCGCAGGGTTCCACCGAGAATATCAGCTCGCTTAACGACGTTATCCGCAACAATCCAAAAGATCCGGAAGCCTATAATGTCCGCGGATCGGCCTATGGTCGTGCCGGCAAGAACAATGACGCAATCAAGGATTTCAATACAGCGCTGCAGCTCAACCCCAATTTCTACCAAGCTTACGCCAATCGCGCGCTCGTCTATCGCAACATGAGCAACACGGCACAGGCAGCGGCGGACTACAGCAAGGCAATCCAGATCAATCCGCAATACGATGCCGCCTATATTGGCCGGGGCAACCTTTATCGCCAACAAGGGCAACTGGATCAGGCTCTGAATGATTTCAACCAAGCCATCCAGTTGAGCACGACAGACGCACGCGCCTATCACAACCGCGGCCTGATCTATCA
>NZ_JBFUMG010001057.1:0-823 GCF_054049495.1 Phyllobacterium sp. P5_D12
ACGATAGGCATCGATAAGGCCGAACTGCATCAGCATCGCGTTGAGTGCACCATATTCGGGATTATAGATCAGCCGCCACAGCGTGGCATTGACCACGGTCGGCAGCGCCCAGGGCAGGATCATCAGCGCGCGCAGGATGGAACGACCATAAAACTGCTGGTTGAGTAGCAGGGCAGCAAGAACGCCGATAACCATCTCCGCCGATACGGAGAGAACGGCAAACCAGAAGGTAGTGATTAGCGTGCGCTGAAAATTCGAACCGGAAAGTATCTTCACATAATTATCGAGGCCAACGAAACTGCCTTCGGTGCCGACCAGCTTGGCATCGGTGAAGGAGAGCCGCACCGTATCGACGAGCGGCCAACCGATAATCGCAACCATGACGATCAGGAGCGGCAGCATCAGGAGCCATGCGCGGGTGGTGATCCAGGTGCTCGTCATGAAATGAAGCCTGCCACAAAATCAATCATTGGGAAAAATGAAGGCGGAAGGAGTACCTGCCGCCTTCATCATCGCTATCAGAGACCGCTGTTCTCGACGGCAGTCTTCAATGCATCCTCCGGGGCGGCCTGCCCCAGAAGCGCTTCCTGAATTGCCTGCTGCAGTCCTGTCGAAAGCTCCTGATATTTCGGTGTCGTCGGGCGCGGGTACATCGCAGCAAGACTGACCTTGGCCGCCGCAATCAGTTCTTCCTGATTCTTGGAAACGGCAGGATCATCATAGGACGAGGACCAGATCGGCAGGCTGAGCTTGGCGTACTGGTTCTGCGTTGCCTGAGACGTCATGAATGTAATGTATTTCCACGCTTCATCCGGATGCTTGC
>NZ_JBFUMG010001058.1:0-816 GCF_054049495.1 Phyllobacterium sp. P5_D12
GATATGCCGGCCAGATGGATTTCAGCAAAGCCAGCAGCATCGTCAAAGAGATCCTGCAGTAGGGCAGGTCCATGGCATCTCGTACTGGAAAGCAATAGGGTTATTACCGTAACACGCTTGCCCTTTGCCATTTCTGGGACCATGGTGCCGCCCATGCCGCTCAGACCGGGTAACTAGCAGCATCACGGCCCGCACCTTCAGGCATCCAACCCTAGCACTCACCTCTTGTCTGCAGGGTTCGTCCTGCCGTTGCCGGAAGATGTGCATGAAATGACCAGATTTCGTGCCATGTGCTGACTTCAGTTTTATAAGCCAGGGAGACAAGAAATGCGCATCAAAGATTCCGTTGTTTTTGTAACTGGGGCTAACCGTGGTCTTGGTTTGGCTTTCGCTACGGAGGCGCTCAGGCTCGGCGCAAAGAAAGTTTATGCTGGCGTCCGCACTCCGGCTGATACCGATACGCCAGACATTATTCAGATCAAACTCGACGTCACGGATAGCGCTTCGATAGCGGCGGCGGCAAAGCGCTGCGAAGATACAACGTTGCTGATAAACAACGCGGGTATCGCTCGTCTGACCAACAGCGTCCTCGATCCTCAAATGATCACGGACGTGCGAGAAATCTTCGAAATCAACTTTTATGGAATGATAGCCGTCACCCAGGCATTTGCACCCATCCTCGCCACGATTGGCGGTGGTGCGATCGTGAATGTCTTGTCCGATTCTGCATGGTTCTCCCGCCCTCTGCTCGCTGCATACTCCGCTTCAAAATCCGCGGCATGGAGCTTCACCAATGCCTTGCGCATTGAACTGAAA
>NZ_JBFUMG010001059.1:0-813 GCF_054049495.1 Phyllobacterium sp. P5_D12
AAAAAAGCGTGCCCGGCCCGGAGGGCAGGGCACGCCATAGTCGCTATCAATGAACGACGAAGTAATCGCCTGGATGTTCCGTGACATCGTCGGCATTGACGCCAACGAGCGTGACGGAATCGCCATGACCGAGATCGACGACAACATTGCCACCAACCTGCGTAACACGATCGGCAAGATCGTCAGCCGAATGAATATCCTGCCCGTTGATACCGCTGGAGATCTGGAGGACGTCTTCACCAGGGGTAAAATCGAGAACAACGTCATTTCCGCCGCCGCCAGTGAACAGGAATACATCACTGCCTGCGCCGCCAATGAGCGTATCATTGCCTGCGCCGCCGAAGAGAGTGTCGTCGCCGGCACCGCCGGAAAGAACATCGTTTCCAGCATCGCCGAACAAGAGATCAGAACCGGCACCGCCGGTAAGAACGTCATCTCCGTGGCCGCCGAAGAGAACGTCATTTCCCTCGTTACCGCTCAGTATGTCGTTTCCATTGTCGCCGAAGAGGATGTCAGTTCCCTCGCCGCCGAAAATCKAGTCGTTGCCGTTGCCGCCAAACAACAAATCGTCGCCGGCGTCACCGAATATCGAGTCATTTCCGTTCGAGCCAAAAACAACATCATCACCGCCATTGGCGTGGATGAAGTCGTCAAAACGCGAGCCAAACAAAACGTCGTCGTAGGCGCCGCCTTCTAAAGTGGCCATCTGCTTCTCCTTCTGTCCTGCTTTGAGTCTACAAATTGCCGGAAAGATTCCGACGATCGATGCCTAAACGATTGTGCGCTGCACCAAATCGAATTGCAATCTAGACT
>NZ_JBFUMG010001060.1:0-809 GCF_054049495.1 Phyllobacterium sp. P5_D12
GGTTGGCACTTCCGGACTGACGCCAAGCCCGAGGAATGAGAGACCCGCTTCCGCGAGCATGGCATTGGCGAACAGGAATGTGCCTTGCACGAGAATCGGCGATAGCAGATTGCGCAGGATATGCCGCGTCATGATATGCGGCGTGGAGATTCCAAGCGATGTCGCCGCCTCCACATAGGGCAGTTCACGAATGACCAATGTGGAGGCACGAACGATACGAGCGAGGCGCGGCGCATAGACGATACTGAGCGCGACAATGACCGTGGTCAGCGATGGCCCGAGTGCCGCAACGAGCGCAATCGCCAACAGAATATCCGGAAAGGCCATCATCGCGTCGATAAGGCGGGTAATCGGCGCATCGAACTTCTGGAAAAATCCAGCGAGGATGCCGAGGGTCACACCGATCAGTGATGCAAGCACCACCACCGCGAAACCGACCAGTAGTGACAACCGTGCCGAAAAGATCGTCCGCGAGAAGACGTCGCGGCCGAATTCATCCGTGCCGAAGAACCACTTCATGCTCGGCGGCTTCAGACGGTTGACGATGGACAATTTGCTCGGTGAATAGGGTGTGATCAAGGGTGCGAAGACCGCAAGGAGCACGAAGATAGCGAGAACGATCAGCCCGAACAGCACGGTCTTGCGCCGGATCAATATCCGGAAAAACTTTGAGCGCTCGCTTGCCACGGCGTTGGTTGCAATATCGGCCATTAGTAGCGCACCCTTGGATCGACGACGAGGTAGAGCATATCGATGGCGAAGTTGATGAGGACGTAGAGTGCAGCGATGATCAGCAGCGCGCCCTGGAT
>NZ_JBFUMG010001061.1:0-807 GCF_054049495.1 Phyllobacterium sp. P5_D12
CAGATTAAAGCCAAGCTTTGTCATATCGCGGCGAAAATGCGCGGCATTGGCGCTGAGGCGCGCGCGCAGGTCCGCGCCCTGGTCAATCAGATCGAACACTTTCAGCGATGCTGCCGCAATGACAGGCGCTAGCGTGTTCGAAAAAAGATAGGGCCGCGAGCGCTGACGCAGCCAGTCGACGACCTCGCTCTTGCCGGATGTATAGCCGCCCGACGCGCCACCAAGCGCCTTACCCAGCGTGCCAGTTATGATATCGACACGGCCATCGACACCGCAATGTTCAGCGGAGCCGCGACCGTTTTTTCCGACAAAGCCCACGGCATGGCTGTCGTCCACCATGACCATGGCACCATATTTTTCGGCAAGGTCGCAAACACCCTGCAGATTGGCGATGATGCCGTCCATCGAAAACACGCCGTCGGTCGCAATCATCTTGAAGCGACTGCCTTCGGCTTTCTTCAACTCTTCTTCCAACGCTGCCATGTCATTATTGGCATAGCGGAAACGTTTGGCCTTGGAGAGACGTACGCCATCGATAATCGAGGCATGGTTGAGAGCGTCGGAGATAATTGCGTCTTCTTCGCCGAGAAGTGTTTCGAACAGGCCACCGTTGGCGTCGAAACAGCTTGAATAAAGGATTGTGTCCTCCAAACCGAGGAAGCTGGAGATGCGGGCTTCAAGCTGCTTGTGTTCTTCCTGCGTGCCGCAGATGAAGCGTACCGAAGCCATGCCGTAGCCGTAGCGGTCGAGCGCTGCCTTGCCCGCTGCCGCAAGTTCTTCGTTGTCGGCAAGTCCGAGATAATTGTT
>NZ_JBFUMG010001062.1:0-807 GCF_054049495.1 Phyllobacterium sp. P5_D12
TTGATGGTGTCACAACTGCAGACGATCTGGCGGCCGCCGCTCAAGGCGTTCTCCACAGAACCAGCGGTTCCGTAACTGTTGGATTGGACACACTTTTTCCCAGCGTCACCCTCGGCGGTGCCCTGTTCGGAGCCGATGGTGTTGAAGCAAGTACGTTGCGGCAGAATGCGGATTTTGCGCTTTACCATGCCAAGGAGACAGATAGGGGAGGCTACGTTCAATTTCGTCCTGAGCTTCGCACGTCGATTGTCGACCGTATCCGCGCAATCCGCAATGTCGACGCTGCGTTGGTCGAGGGCCGCATAACGGCATATTACCAACCAATCGCGCAGCTGGCGTCATCAGAAATTGTGGGCCTGGAAGCTTTGGTCCGCATGACTGATTTACAAGGCGCCGTGTCCCCTGCAGGCGATTTTGCTGCTGCGTTCTCCGATACCAAGATAGCCTCACGTGTTACTGAGAAAATGCTGAATCAGGTTGCATCCGACATTCGCGAATGGTTGGACCTTGGAATACCGGTGGAGCACGTTGGCATTAATGTGACGACCGGGGATTTTCAATACGGAAATCTCCAGGCGAAGATCGAGGCATGCTTCGCAAAGCAAGACGTTCCGCTCAAGCACATTGTGCTAGAGGTTAACGAGTCTGTATTTATGGGCGGCAGCGACCAGTTCGTGGCAAAAGCGGTAAAGCGGCTCCGCGATAAAGGACTGCTTGTTGCACTTGATGATTTCGGCACGGGATACGCTTCTCTTACCCATCTGATAAGCTTCCCGGTTGATGTCATCAAAATCGATCGGTCCTTCG
>NZ_JBFUMG010001063.1:0-805 GCF_054049495.1 Phyllobacterium sp. P5_D12
GCTTTCCCCGGCATGGCAATCCTTATCACGAGCCTCTCATTCAATATGGTCGGCGATGCATTGCGTGACGCCATGGACCCAAGGACGCATTGACCATGATCGCGCATCAAAAGCATGAAGCTGTGCCACTGCTTTCCGTAAGGGGACTATGTGTCCGGTTTGGAAATGGTAGCGAGGCGGTAGCCGCACTCAGAAATCTCTCGTTCGATCTTGGCAAAGAAAAGCTCGGCATTGTGGGAGAGTCGGGTTCCGGCAAATCGACACTCGGGAGGGCAATTTTGAAGTTGTTGCCTCGTATGGCCACTATATCCGCCGATAGACTTGATTTTTGCGGTTCTGACATCGGCAAGGCAACTGAACGGCAGATGTTGCAAATACGTGGGCGTCAGATTGGCATGATCCTTCAGGACCCCAAATACGCCCTCGACCCCACAATGAAGATCGGCGATCAAATTGGCGAAGCCGTCACATTGCACCTGGGAAAACGTGGCAAAGACAAGAAAAACCATGTCCTGGAAATACTCGACAGCGTAAAGATCAGGGATCCGCAACGCGTATACGAATTGTATCCCCACCAGATTTCGGGCGGCATGGGGCAGCGGATAATGATCGCAATGACACTTGTCGCTCAACCCAAGATCATTATTGCTGATGAGCCAACGTCGGCTTTGGATGTAACAGTCCGCCGGCAGTTGCTTGAATTGCTTGATGAACTTGTAACCGCGCGTGGTATCGGGTTGATCTTCATCACTCATGATCTCGATTTGGCAGAAGGTTTTTGTGACCGCCTTTTGATCATGTATTC
>NZ_JBFUMG010001064.1:0-805 GCF_054049495.1 Phyllobacterium sp. P5_D12
GGCCTTCTCGGCGTCGCCTGCACTCGACACATTGCAACTGAGGGCCAATCCGCCGATCTCATTTGCGACGCTCTGCGCGGCGTCAACATTGATGTCGAAAAGGGCAATTTTCGCACCTTTTGCCGCCAGCGCGCGGGCAGTCGCTGCTCCCAAACCCGAGCCGCCACCTGTTACAATTGCCACATGCCCATTCGTATCCATGGTCGTCTCCGATGCTCGTTCCTGCCTTCTCGCATGGGTGTGGTCGGTTATCCAGCCGTTTCGCTGTTTCCTGCCGTCAAAATCGTTCCCTGCCGCCCAAGTATGAGCCCCCCGCGACGCGTCATAGTAAAAGCCAGTGGACGGATTTTTAGGGATTTTCACTTTTTTTTTGGCATGAAGGCAGAGATTCTCCAGAATCCAGTATTATCGGCGTTTCGGTGGGTTGACTGCGAATAAATCTGCTTGCATTGCGACATGGCAAAGGCTTCCATGCAATCTTCGTTGTAGGCATGGGGGCCTGCAACACAAAAAAACCTCTGAAGGTGGAAAAGATGAATACCTACAAGAAACTCCTTGCGGCGACCGCGCTCGCAATGCTGACAGGTGGGCTGATGGCAGGTGGAGCCGCAGCCAAGACGTTAGTCTTTTGCTCGGAAGCTGCCCCAGGCGGTTTTGATCCGGCGCTTTATACGGGTGGTGAGACACTCGATGCGACAGGACAAGCCGTCTTCAACAAACTGGTGGAATTCAAGCCAGGAACGTCGGAAGTTGAACCAGCTCTCGCTGATAGCTGGACGATCTCCGATGATGGTCTGGAATACAC
>NZ_JBFUMG010001065.1:0-803 GCF_054049495.1 Phyllobacterium sp. P5_D12
CCGAAGGCGCTGTTTGCCATACCGCTGAACTGCACTTACCAGATTCACAATGGATCGGGGCGCGAACCGGTGCGGCTGTCCTGCACCAATGATGCACCACTGAGCATCAATCTTTATCACAATCTGGATTTCATCTTCAAAAACGACTTCGCGTTTCCCGAACGGACCGGGCAGTCGAAGCACTTCGAAGGCGAAGGGGTGCTTTATTCCTACGGGACCGAGTCAGCCCGCAAGATCCAGAACGTCTGGGAAACCAATTTCGTCCATGATCTCACCAGCTTCAAGCTTTACGAGTTCGAAGGAAGAGGCAAGGGATCGCTCAACGTCAACTTCGTGCTCGCCGACGGTACGATGCACGCGCACGTGTCACAGATGCCCGTAGGCCGGTACAAGAAGGCACACCGCCACGCCGCGGGTACACATGTTCATGCGGTCGATGGTACGGGCTATTCGCTGCTCTGGTACGAGGGCGAGTCGGAGTTCAAGGAGTTCCCGTGGAAGCACGGCTTCATGTATACGCCGCCATTCTGGATGTATCATCAGCACTTCAACACGGGGCCTGAACCAGCGCGCTATGTCGCGTGCAGCTTGGGGAGCCGACGCTACCCCTTCATATCACTCCGGCGTAAAAGTGCGGAGGGCAAGGGCGCAACGTCTGTGAAGGACGGCGGCCGCCAGATCGAGTACGAGGATCAGGATCCGCGCGTCCATCGCAAATTCCTGGAGGCGCTCAAGGAGACGGGCGTGCCGTCTGCCATGGGCGACACCTTCGACGAAGCCGCAGTATTGGCGCTGCCCAAGGT
>NZ_JBFUMG010001066.1:0-801 GCF_054049495.1 Phyllobacterium sp. P5_D12
GGTCAACGCCTTGAACAGCGGGAAGTAGGTGAAGATAGCGAGCGCCAATCCAGCCATGATGATCGGCTTGCGGCCAATCTTGTCCGACAGCCAGCCGAAGAAGACGAAGAAACCGGTGCCGAGCAGGAGGGCGATGGCGATCATGATATTGACCGCCTGCCCGTCGACCTTCAAAACGTTCTGCAGGAAGAACAACGCGTAGAACTGGCCGCAATACCAGACAACGGCTTGGCCGGCTGTGAGGCCAAAGAGTGCGATAAGCGCGATCTTCGCATTTTTCCACTGGCCGAAGGCTTCCGATAGAGGTGCCTTGGAGCCTTTACCCTCGTCCTTCATCCTTTGGAACGCTGGCGATTCGCTCAGGGACAAACGGATCCAGACGGAAATACCGAGGAGAATAAAAGATAGAATGAATGGAATACGCCAACCCCATGCAGCAAACGCTTCCTTACCGAGCCAATTCTGAATGATCAGGATGACGATGAGGGAAAGGAAGAGACCAAGTGTTGCTGTGGTCTGAATCCAGGACGTATAGTAGCCGCGTCTATTGTTTGGCGCGTGTTCAGCGACATACGTTGCTGCGCCGCCATATTCACCGCCCAGAGCTAGCCCCTGCAGCATGCGCAGTGCAATCAGGATGATGGGCGCGGCAATACCCCAACTGGCTGACCCTGGAAGAATACCAACAAGGAAGGTCGACAGACCCATGATCATGATGGTGACGAGGAATGTGTATTTACGGCCGACCAGATCGCCGATGCGCCCGAAAACGAGGGCACCGAATGGCCGAACCAGGAAGCC
>NZ_JBFUMG010001067.1:0-799 GCF_054049495.1 Phyllobacterium sp. P5_D12
GGGTCGTCAAAACCCTCGCCGGTCAATGCCCAGACGGCTCTGACCGTGCGGAGCGGATCGGAATTGGGCGGCTGAATGACACCGCCGTTCGCTTGCGGGGCATCGAGGCGCGAATGCCATAGCTCCGTGCGCCCGGTACTTTGAGAATCGACTGGTGTCTTTGCATGCCGCCAGCGCTCAGCGCTGGTGGGGCTGAGAACCAGCCTCCAGGGCAGCTCAAGGGCAGTCTGCTTTGCGCTGGGCAGCGCCGGCCGAGGGCCTTTGAATATCGGGATGAATGGTTTTGCCACAATGCCGATATCGACAGAATCCGCGCCGGTCACGTTTCGCTTCTTCAATGACCRCAACCCCGGACCGCCGGTCGCCTGACGCAGTTCGAGCGTATTGAAGTCGCCTTGCAAAGCTGCGATGCGCAGGCTTCGTGCAGCAAAACTTGTCAGAGATGCGCGCTGGTTCGCGCTGAGGTTTTGAACGCTGGAAGCAAAAAGGTCAGCGAAAATAGTTTTCCTGATAGTTGGCTTTGCAGGGCGGGCATTGGCTGGAACGGACAGTTCAAGGGTTTCGCAGGCCGCAAGCACGCTTTCAAGCGTATAGGGAATGTCAAATCCGTCCGGTATCTTAAACGCGATCCTCGATTCGCCGGCAATACGAGCTCGAACTGGCGGACCAGGCAGAGTTTCCGACAAAGGAACCCCGTCCGGACCGGGCGGTGGTTCTGGCGTAAGCGGCGTTCCATCACGTGGTGGATCAGGATTTTTTGTCTTGTCGGGTTGCTTTTCGTAGAAGTTCTCCTCCGTGA
>NZ_JBFUMG010001068.1:0-796 GCF_054049495.1 Phyllobacterium sp. P5_D12
GCACCTTCCAGCGCTGTGGGCGTCTCGAACAGCGGCGATATATCGAGCTTGTGATCGACGCCGAACAGCCGGGCGAAGCACATTGCGGCAAGCACGGTTGCCGGGTTTTCGCATTCGGCAATCAACAGGCGAATGGAGGAATCGCTATCGACGTGCTTGAGGATCTGGGCGGCGAGCAGGAACTGACGCAGCGCCGTTTTTTGCTCGATATCGAGGGAGGCGAAGTTGACCTGATACTTATCGGCATCGCGGATGAGTTCGCCAAGCATTTCGAGGATGGATCGACTGCCGATCTGTTCTTCGGAATCAAGGTCCAGATACTGCATGATGGCGTTATGAAGCTGTGTCGCATTGATACGCAGGTGAACTTCGCCCACGCCAAAGCTGAGCGCTGCCATCTCGCTACGCAGAATGAGCAGGTCCAGAGCAATCTCGTCGGAGGCATCCGCGATCCCTTCGTCCAGCATGGTGAGCAAGGGATCGATGCTGACGATCCGGTCGGGATGATCGGTCGTCAATATCTCCGAAGCGGCCTCAAGCGCTGACGGATCGAGCGGCATTTGCGAAAAGGCTTCAAGCACAAGATCGCTCCATGCGTGGAGCCGCTCGAGTTTCAGAGCCATCTGCCCGAGCTTGTTTCCGGCCGCCGATCCGCATCCGGGCTTTGCGCGTATCCGGGCCATTGAAGCTTGATAGCGACGGATCTGCCGCGATTTTTCAGCAAGCCTGAAGCGAAACATGTCGATCCAGGCTATGTCCGTACGTCCATCCAGATCGTAGCCGACCCAGGTACCAA
>NZ_JBFUMG010001069.1:0-794 GCF_054049495.1 Phyllobacterium sp. P5_D12
CTAACGCTTGTGCTTCGCGCATGATTTCTTATCCGGTGCAACGACGCAGCCGGCCCTCTCGAAGGTCAAAAGACGCGGATGCGGACGCGGAAAATGCGAATAGTCGCTGTGTCAGCCAGTCACGTCAGGGTAATGGGAAATGCCAACCGGCAGAATTTCTGGGCCTAGAAGCCCTGGTGCCAATGTCGGCTTGGTCGAGATGCACATTGCATCGAAGCCAACACAGCCATTCCACCAGAGAGGCGGGTAAACACGAGAATAGATGTCATTTCACGCCTCCTCTGAGTTGATTGCACGTGGCGTCAGGGTACACGACATTGGCTGATAAACAAGCATGCAATTTCGCTTGCAGACGTGGCGCAGGATTTCGTGGCAGAAGAGCAACACCATTTCAGATGGCGCTTACTCCTCGCTTGGCGACCGTCCGGGCGAAAAACCTAATTTTTTTGGTGATTGTTCATAACCGATTACCGTTGAAAAAAAGTTCCTTTGAAAATGCCGATAATAACGGATTTCCGGCCAATTTGGATTGTGGCCTAAATCTCTACAATCCATATCAGAGCTCTTATTATAGCTATTGCTCACTATCTCCTTGAAGGGAAACGAACCGACAACCGCTTGTATCGATTAGAGGAATATATAGATGGATGGTGTGTTGTCAGCTGATCCATCCAATTTCCGACCGCGCCTAGCCCTCAATTTCTCTTGAATAAATGAGATATCACGTACCACAAAACGTTTCGAGAACGCGCTCGTGGATTTCCGGCGGCTTTGCATAATGCGCGAATTCCGCC
>NZ_JBFUMG010001070.1:0-788 GCF_054049495.1 Phyllobacterium sp. P5_D12
AACCTGCCAGAGCAATTTTGACCGCCGTCGGCGGTCAAGTCGAAATTCAAGTATTCCCCAGTGACACCATCTGAACGTCAGCTTCGCGCAAGTATTGCGCGCTAACGATTCTGAACGGAATCACGGTGCAAGGAGACGGAAATGAGCCTCTATGGAATGATGCGAACCGGTGTGTCGGGCATGAATGCTCAGGCCAACAGGCTGTCGACCGTGGCGGACAACATCGCCAACTCCAGTACGACCGGCTACAAGCGCGCCAGCACGCAGTTCGCATCGCTGGTGTTGCCAAGTTCTGGCGGGGCTTACAATTCCGGTGGTGTCGAAACGGTCATTCGCCACCATATCTCGGATGACGGCTCGCAGCGCTTTACGACTTCTTCGACCGACCTTGCGCTGAAAGGCAATGGCTTCTTCATCGTCGGCAATGCCGACGATACGCCCTATCTGACACGCGCCGGTTCATTCGTACCTGATGCGCAAGGCAACCTTGTCAATTCGGCCGGCTACTATCTGATGGGTTATCCCGTGGTCAATGGCAATGTCAATCCGGTTGCCAATGGCTTTCAGGGGCTCGAAAAGGTCAACATCGCTCAAAATGACCTGATCGCCGATCCCAGCAAGACCGGCATATTTACGGCCAATCTCCCGGCAGGCGCGTCGATTGTTGCCGCGGCCGACCGCCCGCCGACAAATGCCACCGCGTCAGCTCAATATACGGCCAAGACATCCGTGYAGACATTTGACAATCTCGGCAACGTTGTCGKCGTCGATCTCTACTTCACTAAGAC
>NZ_JBFUMG010001071.1:0-787 GCF_054049495.1 Phyllobacterium sp. P5_D12
ACGTGGTCCCAAGGATTTGTTCTTCATGTGGAGTAGTTCAATGTTTTTACGTTCAAAAATTTTCCAAGCTTTCGTATTGTTATCGTTCACAATTTTTGCCGGGGACGCCTTTGCACAGAGCCTGCAACCGGTGACAGGTGTGCTGCAGACCCTTATTTCAATTCTTACAGGTCCGATTGCCTCGATGCTCGCAATCCTGGCCGTCATCAGCTGCGGCTTTCTGGCCTGGTCGGGACGCTTCACCTGGAGCATCGCCGGTTCCGTAATTATGGGGATTGTGCTGGTGTTCGGTTCGACGCAGATCGTGGCGTTCTTTCAGAGCGCTTTGGGTCATTGAACAGATGACCGAGGAAGCGCCTGACATGACCCCCCTGGTCAAAGCTCTGACGAGAGCACCGACGCTTTTTGGCGTGCCATATATGTATGCCATGTTCAACATGGTGGTAACGGCGGTGGTCTTCCTGGCAACCAAGAGCCTTTTCACGCTGTTCCTGGTTTTGCCTATCCATAGTTTCGGCTATTTCCTCACATTACGCGATGAGCAGATTTTCAACATTCTCCGGGTCAAGGGGGCAAGGACTCCCCCACAGTCGAAAGTCCTGTGGGGCGTTAGAAGCTATGCACCGGGGGACCAGGCATGATGTCCCGTCTGGTGCGCAAGGAGATGCGTTTTGGAGCGCAAGCCAAGCTGGAGCGTTCGGTTGCCACGCACGTGCCCTACGCACGCCATGTCGATGACACGGTGTTGCGCACCAAGGACGGGCTGCTTTTAAGTACACTCAGGCTC
>NZ_JBFUMG010001072.1:0-785 GCF_054049495.1 Phyllobacterium sp. P5_D12
TGTTGTAGCCAAGTCGTCTCGCAAGGGACGGCAGAGGCTCCGGCATCTGTCATCCGAGCCCAAGGAGGGTGTCGGGCCTCACCCTCGGGCAAGCTCAAAATAAATATCACGCCAAATCAGATGTCAGCAATTTTGCCTCTACTGAACACGACGAGTCTGCTCTTTTGCTGCAGATCCAAGGGGGCTCGGGGCATGAAAGTCGCAGTTTTGACAATTGGGATGTTCGTCATTGCGGGCAGCGTTCTTCAGAAGAATTCACTGATCCGGAGGCGAAGAAGATAATCAGTATCTGCAATGCACGTCAACGCGCCGTAACTGCCGAAATCGCGCGTTGTATCAGACGCTACGATCCCGATGGCAAGCAGATCGTCTTCTCGGCGGAAATAACGTCTGACCGAAACAAATCGAAAAAAACCAAATAGAGTTTTCCCGGGGGGCAGAGTGAGCGAAGTACCGACAGCATCCGAAATCATCAATTATAAAGCCCGATATCCTTCACTGTATCCCAAGCGGACCCGCTGGATCGTTCTAGGGATTCTTGCAGCGTGCCTGCTTGGGTATTGGCTCTTTTTCAACTCATTCGTGAGGGGCCGGGACGCCTTGATAGCAGGAAATTATGCTGAGGCTCTAAGATTGCTGGAACCGTTGGCCAAAGGGGGAATGGCCCCCGCCCAGACAGCGCTTGGAATGATGTACGATAGAGGCGACGGCGTTCAGCGGGATAAAGCTATAGCGGCGGATTACTATAGAAAGGCTGCCGAGCAGGGGTTTGCACTAGCGCAAGT
>NZ_JBFUMG010001073.1:0-785 GCF_054049495.1 Phyllobacterium sp. P5_D12
GCACCGGGCCTTGCGGACAGCAATTGTCGAAGTTCGTTTGCGTCCTGGAGCGGCACTTTCGGAAAAGGACATTGCGCGTTGCCTTAACGTCAGCAAGACGCCAATCCGCGAAGCATTGATACGGCTGGTAGAGGAGCGCCTTGTAACCGTCGTGCCCAAAAGCGGAACCAGAGTAGCTCCTATCAATATTGAGCGGTTCCGGGAGGGCTGTTTTGCTCGCTTGCATATCGAAGTGGCTGCAGTGGCTCAGGCGGCAGCTCTTCGGTCGGACGAAGACATCATACGCATGAAGGCGAACCTTGCCCGGCAGCGCGAGGCCTTGGACAATGAGGCTTACTGGGAATTCTTCTTATGCGACGAGCAGTTTCACGCGCTTATTCTCAAAGCTGCAGGATTGAAAGGGCTCGTCCCGATCATGGAAGTTGCCAAGGTTGAAGTCGACCGCATTCGTAGCTTGAAGAACCGTCTCGGCGTACGGCGTACCGAAACGGTCATTGGTCAGCACGAGGAAATAGTCGACGCCATTGCAGCACGTGATCCGGGCCGCGCCTCGGCCGCGATCCGCAATCATCTAGGTGAAGTCGACAAACGCATCTGGGAGCTTGGCGAGGACCATGCGCTGTGGAGCTACATTGAATCGGTGAGCCGTCCTCAACCAAAAACTCAAATCGGTATCGCTGGATAAGAAATCTCTCCGAAGGAATGAAATGAATGTTCAAGAACAAGACCGCAATCGTCGCCGGTGGCGCACGCGATATTGGCCGCGCCTGTGCCGTGAGACTGGC
>NZ_JBFUMG010001074.1:0-784 GCF_054049495.1 Phyllobacterium sp. P5_D12
ATTATGATGTGAAGATGAAGGCGATCAAGCGTTTCTTCGAAGAGGGCGACAAGGTCAAGGTGACATTGCGGTTCCGTGGCCGTGAAATGGCTCACCAGGAACTCGGCATGCGGCTTCTAGATCGCGTCAAGGAAGATACGGTCGAAATTTCCAAGGTTGAGGCCGAGCCAAAGCTCGAAGGCCGCCAGATGATGATGGTTCTGGCGCCGCGCTGAAGCCAACAAACTTCCATAGAAAAGCCGCCTTCGGGCGGCTTTTCTATATGGATCGAATTCGAAGGGCCATTATGGCGGAACTGAACTCCCTCAAAGACATGTCCCGGTTTCAACATCGCAGGCGCATTGCCGTTGCAATCGTCATCGGGTTGATCCTGGTTGCCCTTCTCACCATTCGCTCCGCATGGAGCAATGACCGCGTGCATGAGTATATCGAGGATTTCGGTATCGGCGTGATTGTCATGACGATCCTTGGACGCATGTGGTGCACGCTCTACATCGGCGGACGCAAAAGCTCGGAGATCGTCCGTCTCGGCCCCTACTCGATGAGCCGCAATCCGCTTTATGTCTTCAGCACGATCGGTGCATTCGGCATCGGCATGATGACCGGCAGCCTGACTGTGTCGCTCGCGCTCGCCGTGATTTGCTACATTGCCTTCCAGTTCGTCATCACGGCCGAAGAGGGTTATCTCGAAAAGGTGTTCGGCGAGACCTACACAAACTATAAGCGGGAGGTGCCGCGCTTCTTCCCCAAATTATCCCTTTACAAAGAAACCGAAGTGCTGACC
>NZ_JBFUMG010001075.1:0-784 GCF_054049495.1 Phyllobacterium sp. P5_D12
CGGCATTGGACTGCACATAGGCACGCAGGTCTTTGACCGCGGTGTCGAAGTTCTTTCTCGCGTCACCCAGCAAACCGAGCGACGGAGTGCTGCCAAGGGCGGTTACAGCTGCCACGCGCACGGCGCGCGTATCGTCCGCAAGGAGCCGCCCTATCGCGTCCAGCCGTTGTTCGGGTGGCAGATTGGCGCCGCCTTCTGCTGCCCCGAGCCGGACGAGTGGATCCGGGTCCTCCGCTGCCGCCTTTACATCAGCTGCGACGTCTATCCCGCCGACGCGGCTCATGGCGGCAACCGCACTGCCCCGGACAATGCCCGCCTGTTCACGGTCTGCAACGATCTTTCGCAACGCATCGATTGACGCGGGATCGTTCTGTGCCGCGCCGGCAAATGCATGTGCCGTCGTCGGACGCTCACGCCAGGCCTTGCCATACCATAGGTCCATGTTTTCGCCTGCCCAGGCGTTGGTTTTGCCCTCATGGCATGTCGTGCAGGCATTCGGCGTACCATAGGCTGCCGACAGGTCAGGACGCGGAATGACGAAGGAGTGGTCGCGCCGTGGGTCGATTTTCATATAGGTACGCTCAGGCATATGGCAATTCGTGCACTGCGCTCCAGTCGATCCCACCGGGTGACGAGTGTGGGTCGAGGTATCAAAGTCGCCGCCCGGATTGAATTTTACAAAGCGCTCCGGCGCCAATTTCGTATGGCATTGCGTGCATAGGGCATTGCCTTGCGCCTTGAGTGCGGCTTCATGCTGCGTGTGGCAGTCAAGGCAGGTTACGCC
>NZ_JBFUMG010001076.1:0-778 GCF_054049495.1 Phyllobacterium sp. P5_D12
ACCTTCTTATCGATCAGGCGGTCAATCTTGTCCCTCTCATCTATGACGCCATGCAACAAACGCCGACCTCGCCACTCTCGCAAGATCCTTATAACGATCTCGCAACATCGCTGCGACCAAAGGAGCCATCATGACGAAACAACAGGTTGCGTCCGCGAAATCCACAGCGACCGCGGCTGCAGAGCCGAGGGTAGTTCGTGCGCGCGACAAGCGCTTTGACGGTTACTTGAAGAGTGCCGGGTTCATGCTGGCGGCCGTTAGTTTCGTACTGCCCTTCGTAATGTACTACGATATTCTTGACGCGCGATCGACGCCCATGTCCTCAGGCAAAAAAGTCAATGATCCGCTCAACCGGACCAACCAGAAGGTTGTACGTGAGACCCATGGCAGGAACGGAGCATCGCCGGGCAAACCGAGCGAGGAACTTGACCCCATGACCACTGCCACGACCGCGGATCTGAAGGAAAACAGGGTGTCCAGCATCGAAGAGGCCAGCAAGCAGCCGTTTCCCGGCAAACCGGTTTTTCTGTTACGCGAGATCGTTGGCGGCCTGGTTATGATCGAAGACGATACCGGCTACTGGTTCGTCGAAAAAGGTGCAACCCTCCCCGATGGAAGCAAGCTCGTCGCTATCGAGCGCGGTGATGGCAAGGACAGTTGGCAGATCAAGACATCTGACGGCGATGTGATCAGCCGCACCAACTAGTGAACTTCGTTTTGAACATAAGTTCCTGGCGGATCGGGCCGCAAGTCTCACGCAAGTTTGAAAGCATAGGTT
>NZ_JBFUMG010001077.1:0-774 GCF_054049495.1 Phyllobacterium sp. P5_D12
GGCCAAGAGCGCTGCTGCCCAGGAGAAGGGCCGTGGCGGTCAATGCGCCAAGGCCGTAATTCAAGAATTTGCCGTTCATTTGCCAGTTCCTCCGTTTAAGCTTCCAGCCTGACTTCGTTCGAACGAGGTGATTGATGGAGCGCAGGACATGACCATGCATGTCGCGACCAACGTGTTGACCTTGATGTTCAAGCCAGAACTTTCTTCGAAATTCCAAGGCCCGCGTGCCTCCCGGTACGCAGGTCGGAGGTATCCTACGAAAGAGCGGTGCGTGGTGATATTGTACTTAGGGGCAAACGAGGCGACGTCAGGCAACAAGGAACTGGCCCGTTAATTCGACAACCAGCCGGCACGTCAGAGCGGGGCATTTCCGTGGGATCACCTACATACTTCCACTGATACCGTCCTCTGCTCAATCTGTTACTATGGGTCCGTCTTGTTGGGGGCAAGAACGTTCATGGTGTGCAATTGGAAGGTTCGATCGAGCCGGATTGTCCGGTCCTCGGCCGCGTTTTTTTTCCTGGTTCTCCCGATGCTGGCCGCTGAACAGGCCGTCTCGATGGAGATCGTGGGCCGGGTGCCCCGTGTCCTTATTCTTTATCCTTACGACGAACGAATAGCGGCAACGACCGAAGCGGGAGAAGCAGTGCGAAACCGGCTGCGGGAAGGGACCGCGGGCAAGGTCGATATTTTCTCGGAATTTCTCGACCTCACAAGATTTCCGGAGAAAGCCCATGTCGAGAAAATGGCGCACTTCCTCACCGACAAGTATCG
>NZ_JBFUMG010001078.1:0-772 GCF_054049495.1 Phyllobacterium sp. P5_D12
GGCCAAGCGAGGTGGGCAGTAACGGTGCCCTCTGCGCGCCTGGCTTTGTCGTGACACGCTGCCGGAAATACTTCCCCATTTGCGTGAGCTAATGGAGCGAACCCGCACTGAAAAACGGCTTCGTCCGATAGTTCATAAATGTGAACTTAGGGAGGACTCATAATGCGTGTACACAAGAATTTAATTGGAATTGCATTGGCTACAACGGCCATGACGTTCTCATTGGCGGGGGGAGCTCTGGCCAATGACGATCTTCAGGCTGTAATTTCTGATTCGAAGAACTGGGCTATCCAGACCGGTGATTACGCTAATACGCGCTACTCGAAACTCAACAAGATTACTGCGGACAATGTCAAAAACCTTCAGGTCGCCTGGACGTTTTCGACTGGTGTGCTGCGCGGCCATGAAGGAGGCCCGCTCATCGTTGGCGATGTGATGTATGTCCATGCGCCTTATCCGAACACCGTCTTTGCGCTTGACCTGAACAATGATGGCAAAATCCTCTGGAAGTATGAACCCAAGCAGGACGCAAACGTCATTCCTATCATGTGCTGCGATACCGTTAATCGCGGCGTAGCCTATGGCGACGGCAAGATATTCCTTTATCAGGCCGACGCAACGCTCGTTGCTCTCGATGCAAAGACAGGCAAACCCGATTGGTCCGTGAAAAACGCCGAGGCGGTAGACGGCAGCAAGGGCGAGTCTGGAACGTCCGCACCAATGGTCGTGAAAGACAAGGTCATCGTCGGTATTTCCGGTGGTGAGTTCGGTG
>NZ_JBFUMG010001079.1:0-767 GCF_054049495.1 Phyllobacterium sp. P5_D12
CCCTATTTGATACTGCCGACCAGGAGCTGGCGGTCGTCATTGATCGAGACCCATGCGCCGGTATTGTTCGCCGCCTGACGCTTCAAATAATCATAGTTGGTTTCGTTCCACGGCTTTATGCGCAGTTCAAGGTTGTCGAGAACGTAGTCGCCGCGATCCGTGCGAACGGTGAGAACCGCATGGCCTTCGCCATTCATCTGGCGAACGACAGTAATCAGGAGATCACTGATCGGCACGCCGCTCTCGTTCAGCAGCTTCCGCTTCAGAAGGACGTAATCTTCGCAATCGCCGACGGTTGTGGGATATGACCAGACTTCCGCCTTGCCCCAGATGTCCATATCTGTCGCGGGCTGGATCTGCGCATTCACTTGGCTGTTGATCTGAACCATGAGGTTCCAGATCTTCGGCGTTAAGTGAGCAGGGCTGTTATCGCTGCTCTTTATATTGCATTCGCTTCTGTAGGCCTGGCAAAATTCGTAATGTCCGATCGGCTGAGATGTACGCCCGCCTGTCTTCATGAATGCCATGCTCGAATCGGCTTGTGCGGTCATGCACATCAAAAAGAACGCCGCTCCAAGCAAGATTGTATTTTTTATCATTTCCCGTCGTCTCCCCGGTTGAGGCGACAATGGCAGAGAGAGTTTGACCGAGCGGAAATGTCGATGAGTAAATATGAATCAAGTTAGTAGCAAAAAATAAACTAATTAGACTATAACTAAGTATTAATGTATATTACTATTTTATTTAAATGTGATATATATTGTATT
>NZ_JBFUMG010001080.1:0-765 GCF_054049495.1 Phyllobacterium sp. P5_D12
CGTCAGAAGGCTCGGCGCCGGATGAACTACCGCCACTCGTTCGAATCCATGCACTCTGTCGGTGTTCAAGTCGAGAAGACGCAACCATTCAAGGACTTTCACGAGGTTCCACTCGATCTGCTCGAGATCAGCCAAGTCATCGGTTTTCGTGTCAACCAGATCGACGGTCTGGCCGATCCTGAAACATATTCGCAGGAATTGCGTCGTCACGCCGGTGAAAAAGCCTATCTGGTCGCCGACAAGATCCTCCTGGACGGCGAACCTTATCCCGCTTCATGGCATGTCGATGGAACCGCAGGTTACGAGTTCATTTCGGTGACCGCGAACCTTATGGTCGATCATGCAAAGCTGGCTGCGCTCGAACACCTCTATAGCAGCAATATTGGTGCGCAAAGTACGCTCCACTATCGCGGGGCAAAGTCAGCTGTACTGCACAGCAGATTCGCTGCGGAACTGCAGGCTCTGGTCGACCTGCTCATCGTGATAGACCCGAATGCAGCCGACGAGCTTGAGCTGAGGCGCGCGGTAAGCGATCTCGTCATCGAACTCCCGGTTTTCCGGACCTATTCGAATGAGGCGGGAATTCTCGAATCCTATCGATCCATTCTCCAGTCCACCATTTCCGATATTTTGGCACGCCCCGACGCTGCCGATCCCGCTCCGCTGAAATTCGTACAGCGCATATTGGAAGCGGCGAATGATCCTGACGGAAAAATCGGCCAATTCATTGTGAGATTCCAGCAATTGACTGCCGCTGTCATGGCA
>NZ_JBFUMG010001081.1:0-759 GCF_054049495.1 Phyllobacterium sp. P5_D12
CGATAAACCCGATCAGCAGTGGCAGAGCGCCAATATTAGCCGCCTGGAGCGCGCCGGAAAGGCTGAGTGCCATGACCGTGCCTATGTTGGTGTAGGTAAAATAGGCGACAAACTGGCTGAGGACGAAGAACAGGAAGATTGTACCGCCCATATTCTTGATCGATTTCTCGATGGCAGCGATCACCTCCGACAGTGTCCGCAAGGTGCCGGCGCCGATGCCGTAGGTCCACCCTGTCACCAGAAAGAGGAGCATGATAAGTGCGATCAGGCCGTTCATGAATGGGGAACTGCCAATCAGCTCGCCGGTTTCAGGATTGCGCAACGGCGCGCCACTGGGAAGCGTCAACAGCAGGAACACCACCACCAGACCGATCAGCCCGTAGAGTGCAAACCTCAATCCGCGTGACTCCTGCTCGCTCAGCACGGCCCCCTGATCTGGAACAGCGCCGTCAGCTGCTCCCTCCGGCTTGTATTCCCCCAGCCGCGGCGAGATCATGCGGTCGGTGATGAATGCTATGAGGAAAGTGAGGAAGATCACAGACGCGATGGAGAACCACACATTTGATGCCAGCCCGATCGATCGATTGGGATCGACCAGCCGTGCCGCATCGTTGGTGAATTCCACGAGGACCGCATCAAGTGGTTTAATCAGCATGTTGACCGTGAAAGCACCGGCAACCGCTGCAAAACCGAGCGCCAGACCAGCCAGCGGATGTCTTCCAACTGCCAGATAGGCGACGCCGGCGAGCGGTATAAGGA
>NZ_JBFUMG010001082.1:0-756 GCF_054049495.1 Phyllobacterium sp. P5_D12
ATGTTAACCAGCTGAGGTAATTCGTCGAGGCTCAATTTCCGCAACACGATGCCGACAGTGGTGACGCGTGGATCGACCTGCAGCTTTCGCGCCGCCACCCATTCTGCGTGTGCCTCCGGATTTGCAGCGATATGGGCTTCAAGGACGGCATCACCGTCCGTAACCATGGTACGAAATTTGAGGCAATAGAACGCATTCCCGCCGCGCCCGATGCGGCGATGGCCATAAAAAACAGGCCCACCATCCGACAATTTAACCAGACAGGAGAGCAGTACAAACAGCGGGCTGAGGAGGATAAGGGCAAGGATCGCGGCAAACACATCGAACGATCGTTTCAAGAACCCGCCAACCGGAAGACTTGGCAATTCGTCCGACTGCCGAATGAGTTTGGTATTCACGAGAAGTTCCCTTTCGAATCTGTGATCCACAAATTTCGGCTTGGCCGTGGGCTTCGTGTCAGGGAGGGCAAGGCAAAGCCTGCAGCACTGCAGACGGATGGAATTTGACTATGGATTTCCCTCTCAATTTATAGCTTTGCGGTACCAATGCTTCGGACTGCCTCTCGCCCAACGTGGAACGCAGGCAACCGTTCCACGTTGGGTCTTCAGACCGAGGCAGGATGAGACCTATGCCGTTCTCGAATAAGACCAAAGTCTTGTCATGATGCAGCAATGGTTTGATCAGAATGATATCGGCATGTTGACAGGGCGCGCATCGGGCTTCTTATGCCAGTGACACCAAGCTCATCCATCGCGC
>NZ_JBFUMG010001083.1:0-751 GCF_054049495.1 Phyllobacterium sp. P5_D12
GTTCCTACGGGAGGGATCGTGGTCATGCGGTTGCCTCCGGCCTGACGGCCTGTTGTGTTTGAGAGGAAATAGTCGGGTCTGCTGAACCGAAAAGAATCTGTGCTTCCAGCGCGTAGAGTAATCGGATCGATTTCAGAGCGTCGAACACACGTTCGTTGCACATCATCTCATCGATCAGCTTCAATTCTTTCAACATCTGCTGGTTTTCAAACGTTGCGAGGAGTGACGCCAGCATACGCTTGAACGTGCGGTTGGCCTCCTCCTTCATTGCAGGATTGATCAGCATGATCTGTGCGGCGAAATAGAGCTGCCGTAGGGGCGTTGTCGTCTGATCCGCCTGAATGACGTGGCTTTCGAGAAGAAAACTGACATCGTTCATGAATTCAATGGAAACCTTGCGGTCAACGCGTAAGACCGCCCCATTCACGTAGACTTTTTCACCGGCACGCAACGAGAGTTTCATGGTCAAAGCCCGTCGCGAATGGTCTTGGTGATATCAATAATGCTATCGTAGTCTCGCGAGGTCTCCTGCCGGATGGCCTCCAGCTCCCTCAGAATGAACAGGCCGATCGAAATGAGTGATGCCCGCAATTGCTGGGGCAATCCATTGGCAGGACTGCCGAGATCTTCGATCACAATCATCCACAGACGCGACGTAAAATACACTGCTTCAACGCCTTTATAGGAATAGCCGCTTTCATCGCGAGCCGCTTCCAGCATTATGATCGACTGATCGAACAAGGAGCGTTCC
>NZ_JBFUMG010001084.1:0-749 GCF_054049495.1 Phyllobacterium sp. P5_D12
TCGTTCCATACTGCAAGTGTAAATGCAATAAATATAAATTAGCTCAATCTATGCAGCATGATAACGTGTCATGTGGGGGGGGTGCGCTTGTTTTCACTTACTGTAGGTATTCGCAATTTAAGCCTTTTTATACTTTATCTATTTGCTTCATCTCAAACCTCAGCCGAGGAATTAGGTGGACAGCAAACGTTCATTGCGAATTGTGCACCTTGTCACAGTTTAACCGAGGGAGATCACCAGTTCGGGCCTTCTCTTTTTGGGGTCTATGGACGCTTGGTCGGTCAAGCCACAGGGTTCTCTTACTCTCAATCTTATTTGGACGCGGCGGAGCGTGGCTTGGTTTGGGACGATCCACATCTTGATCGCTTTCTCGCAGATCCTACTGGCTTTTTGTCCAGTGAACTCGGAACGGAAGCGCAGAACATAATGCCTACTCGCTACCCGGATAGCGCTGTGCGAGCAGCCATTATCCAGTATCTTTCGACATTATCTCAATAGAGGGGGAACAAATGCGTGTCATAGTGTACGTCGCATTAACGGCCTGCGGGCTTATCAGCACCTCTGCCGCGCTTGCTGCGGGCCCCGATGTAA
The DNA here is from genome assembly GCF_054049495.1 of Phyllobacterium sp. P5_D12. NCBI lineage: Bacteria > Pseudomonadati > Pseudomonadota > Alphaproteobacteria > Hyphomicrobiales > Phyllobacteriaceae > Phyllobacterium > Phyllobacterium sp. P5_D12. Next base: position 592 of record NZ_JBFUMG010001084.1, read on the forward strand.
TCGTCGGATTCATCGATGGCGCTAGCCAACACGGCACACCTCCGGCTGGAAAAATAGCATTTTCCGCCGGCACGACATCGTGCAATATCGGTGATTCTGAACTCTCCTGGCGCCGGTTGCCAGATAGGCGGCATCCGGTTATCACGCTGAATTTGTAC
>NZ_JBFUMG010001085.1:0-743 GCF_054049495.1 Phyllobacterium sp. P5_D12
TCTGTGCAGATGTGGCCGTCGTGATCTGGGACCTTCCGGCTTCCATACGGGCATCAACGAAATGTACGCTGGAGACGCCGGAACCGTTCGTTCCGCTCATCAGCTTGAATATTCCCCTTGAAACGGGCGGCCAGCGTATCCTTTGGGCCATGCGCACCAAAGATGAGCCGATCCATCTCACCATGTCCGCCGGTGCGCTCGGGCCGACTGAACAAACTGTTMTTTATCCGGCAGTTGAGCTTGGCTCTTTCGATGTGGACCGAGCCGTCGATAATCTCGCGGCTGCCGGACACATCAAGCTGCTCAACAATATGCTGAGCACATGGCGCAGTGCCTTTCGCCTGTCGCAGAATCCGATTTTTGCCAGCGTTGTTCGCGAAATCACCTTGGCGTTGACGCCGGAACCGCGGCAAGTGCGCGGTTGTGGTCAGCCGATCGACGGTCAGCACCTGTTGGAAACCGCACTGGATCCGGACCTTGGCGATGTTGCTGCCATCTATGCAATCAGCGCCAATTCCATAACTGCGCTGCCGACGAAGCTGGGTCTGGGGCGCCAATCCAAAAAGGGCTGGCAGTCGTGCCATCTCCTTGTGGAGTCCGCCCGGGCGTTGCCGCAAGCATTGCATTTTGTGTTTACGGGGAAAAACGGTATCGCCGTCCGCAAATTATCCGATAGCGATGGCCAGCTTGACTTTTCCAAGTGGTGGCCAAAGCGGCAGAACGATATGGAACTGCGTGAGTTC
>NZ_JBFUMG010001086.1:0-734 GCF_054049495.1 Phyllobacterium sp. P5_D12
CGACCGCGTCGGCAAGGAATATATCCTCAGCCGCGTCCGCGCGGGGGTTCTCGAGGAAGGCACAGTCGAACTGATCGACAGGGCGAAATCCGGCACGAGGATGCACGTCGAGGGGCTACCGCATGATGGCTTTTCTCTTGTTTTCGACGGACGCGATCATCGCATCGATCTGACTGGCCTTACTGGCGGCAAGCGCGTCATGGTCTACGGCCAGACGGAGCTCACCCGCGACCTGATGGAACATCGCGAAAAGAGCGGCGGCGAGAGCATCTATGATGCAAGCAACGTTCAGCCGCATGATTTCGATGGCAATTCGCCCTATGTCACTTATGAAAAAGACGGCATCACCCATCGGATCGACTGCGATTTCATTGCCGGGTGCGATGGTTTTCATGGTGTCAGCCGCAAATCCATCCCGGAGAAATCGCTGCGCATTTTTGAGAAAGTCTATCCCTTCGGCTGGCTTGGCATCCTTGCCGATGTGCCGCCGGTCAATCACGAACTGATCTATGCCAATCATCCGCGCGGCTTTGCCCTGTGCTCCATGCGCTCCGCAACCCGCAGCCGCTACTATGTTCAATGTGCACTCGACCAGAAGATCGAGGACTGGAGCGACGATCGCTTCTGGGACGAGCTGCGGCGCCGCCTGCCTCCCCACCATGCGGACGCGGTGATAACTGGACCTTCGTTCGAAAAGTCGATCGCGCCCCTGCGCTCCTTCGTTGCGGAACCCA
>NZ_JBFUMG010001087.1:0-734 GCF_054049495.1 Phyllobacterium sp. P5_D12
GCCTAGTAGCACTTTGGTTGAATTGCTGGCATCCAACCTGCCGCCTAACATCCGAGTATCTTGAAGGGCTGAATGACAATTTCATTTGATACACTGGGTTATGCGATACGCTTGGAACAGGGCGGATAGTCCCGCCCATGCCAAGGCGCAAGCTGAAGCCGCGAGGGATTTCATCATGCCCGAACTGGTAACCAAATCTGATCTGAACGTCGYTCTGGAGCTGCTAACGCTTCGTCTTACGGTGCGGATGGGTGCATTTTTCTTCGGAACATCCGTGGCGACGATTGCCGCCATCGCGGCCATCGTAAAACTATTCCCCTGATTTCGAAAAAGCGCTGATTTTAACCCGCCACTAGCCCGGCGAAATCAAAAATCTTCCGGTCCAGCAGATGGCTGGGGCGCGTGTTTGCCAGCGCACGGATCATGATCTCCTTGCGGCCCGGCATGCGCTTTTCGATATCGGCCAGCATCGCCTTCATCATGTTGCGCTGCAGCCCATCCTGGCTGCCGCACAGGTCGCACGGAATGATCGGGAACTGCATGGCGGCGGCGAATTTCTCCAGATCGTCCTCGGCGCAGTAGCTCAGCGGTCGCAACAGCATCAGATCGCCCTCGTCATTGAGCAATTTCGGCGGCATCGCAGCAAGGCGTCCGCCATGGAAAAGGTTCATCAGGAAGGTTTCGAGGATATCCTCGCGGTGATGTCCGAGCACCAGCGCCGAACAGCCCTCCTC
>NZ_JBFUMG010001088.1:0-733 GCF_054049495.1 Phyllobacterium sp. P5_D12
GCTCCGCACAAGGTGGAAATGCGKCCAGTCGAATATCAAAGCGATGAATGGCGGCCACTCGTTGACCCGCGTATCGTTATCAATCGCGTTGGCCGTTCCAAGGGATTGATTATCGCAACAACAATCATCGGTACGCTTCTTGGCGTCGGCTATGCGATGACATTGCCGAAGCTCTACGCCTCGACCGTTGAAGTGCTTGTCGATCCGCGCGATCTCAAGATCGTCGACAAGGAGATTTCGTCGAGCCAGCTGCCAGTCGATGCCTCGCTGGCCATCGCCGAAAGCCAATTGCGCGTCATTCAGTCGAGCAGCGTGTTGACGAAGGTGATCGATCGCACAGGACTTGCCAAGGATCCGGAATTCAATGGCGACCTCAAGGAGCGAGGCATTTTTGCGTCGATCCAGGAGCTTTTTTCTACCGATAGCACGCCGGATGAGACAACGCGTGAAACCGTTCTCCTGCGCAATCTGTACGACCATCTTGAGGTAGAGCGGAGCACAAAGAATTTCATCTTCAATATCACTGTGAAATCAAGGGATCCGCAGAAGGCGGCCTTGATTGCCAACACAGTGTCCGATGTTTTCCGCGAGGAGCAGGGCAATATCCAATCAGATACTGCAAAGCAGGCCACGGAGTCGCTGACAGCGCGCCTCAATGACCTGCGGGCGGGCGTGCAGGATGCCGAAAATGCCGTGCAGAAGTTCAAGGCGGAGAATGACCTTGTCGACGTAC
>NZ_JBFUMG010001089.1:0-733 GCF_054049495.1 Phyllobacterium sp. P5_D12
GTTACAAAAGCAATATGTGATGACGGCGCGCGCCAAAGGGCTTCACCCGTTCCGCACGCTGGTCAAGTACCCGCTTCGAATGGCGCTGAACTTCTTCGTTTCCGATATCGGTTCCATATTGCCCTCGATCATCTCCGGCGCTGAAATCACCGCAATCGTTCTTTCACTGGAAACAACCGGTCCGATGCTGATCAAGGCTCTGCAAAGTCAGGATATGTATCTTGCAGGCTCCTTTCTGATGTTTCTCGCGCTCCTGACGGTCATCGGCGTGCTGATATCCGATATTGCGCTTGCCTTTCTTGATCCGCGCATTCGTTTGCAAGGCAGGAGTACCAAGTGACGGCACCGCTTCCCCCGCCCGGCGCACCCCTGCAACATTACGTTTCCACTGCCCCGTTCGATCCAATGTCGGTCGAGGTGATGACGGACGCGCAGGCGAAAATCCATCTTGCATCGCAGACGCGTTTGATGTGGTGGAAATTCAAGCGGCACAAGCTTGCTTTGGCATCAGGCATATTTTTGCTCTTGCTTTACGGCATGATCATTATTGCCGAATTCCTGGCCCCTTACAATTTGCACACGCGTAACGTCGACTTTATCCATTCTCCCCCACAGCGGGTGCATCTGTTCCACGACGGAAAGTTTGTTGGTCCGTTTGTTTATGGCCGGCAAATGAAACTTGATATGGAGTCGCTCAAGCGTATCTACACAAACGATCGCAACGATGTTCAGC
>NZ_JBFUMG010001090.1:0-733 GCF_054049495.1 Phyllobacterium sp. P5_D12
GCACAGGGCCGGTCGGCGTGACCGTCCCGATGGTTTTTTCCAGCGGCACATTAGGTTTTTTGGCGGAATCCTGGGCGAATGCTCCGGTCGTTGCCAACGCCAGACCTGCAGCAACGGCCATAGAGCCTACGATGGGGTGGCTGATCTTCATAATGGTATCCTCCGAGTTGTCCGGAAAGGAGCCGGTGGGTTTTGAAAGTCCGTACGCGCGTTACTTTTCGGGGAAAATCTGCTTCCAGTCGGCCTTCATGTCGACAACGGTCCACTGGTTCACCGCTGCCGCATCGAGGGCCGTGTCGAGGCGACCGAACTCTGTGTTGCGGTCGTAGGCATATTCGCGCTCCGCATCGGTGTGGTGGATAATCATCCCGAAACCGGGTTTGTCGCCCAAAGTCGTCCACTGCAGCATCTCGAGGTCGCCGTCGGAATTGCCGAACGCTGCGATAGGACGGCGGCCAATGTGCTCGTTGATACCAACGGGCTTGCCGGCCTTGTCGTCAATGAAGTTGAGTTGCGGCAGCCGCATCAAGGTCGGCGAGCCATCCTTCATCTCAAACTGTGTCTTAATCGACGAGCCGACGACCTGCTCCGGCGGAATGCCATAGACTTTTTCTGTCCACGGCCGCATGAACTCGATGGTGCCACCCGATGCGATGAAGGTCTTGAAGCCGTTGGCACGCAGATAGGTGAGCAGTTCGAGCATCGGCTGATAGACCAGCTCGGTGTAGGGCTT
>NZ_JBFUMG010001091.1:0-731 GCF_054049495.1 Phyllobacterium sp. P5_D12
GGCAAGGATCGCGCTCTATGACTTATATGTCAGCCCAACCAAGGCAGGGCCGTCGTTGATCTGTCGCAGTTTTGCGACAGTTGCGATTAGAAATCGCTGAACGACACCTTATCGGGAAAGCCGAGCCGTTTCAGTTTGCGATGCAGGGTGGCGCGGCTGATACCCAGATTGTTTGCGGCAGCGGATATGTTGCCGCCAGAACGTGCCAAAGCACGCTGGATGGCACCTCGTTCTGCGGTGGCATAATCGAGCTCGGCATTGGCTTGCTCGCCCAGAACGTCAGAAGCCGGCAAGGGCTTGCGGAGCGATTCATCGGTCAATCCAAGCATRTGGCGTGCTGCGCGGGAAGCGCCGATAACGAGATCATCCTCATCCACAGCAATCAGTGCATGCATTGCTCGTTCGCTCGCGGCGTCCGCGCCTTGCGCCAAAACAATTCTTGCCTTGGGAAATGCCAACCGGAAGTTCTCAGCCTCGAGCCTGCGCGCGGCATCAACCACGGCAACAGCAATGAGTTTGACGAAATCCTCGGTCAAGTCGCGACGGGCCGAGGAGACGTCAATTGCCGCAATCAGGCGGCCCCGATGATCGAAAATCGGGGCAACGGTACAGGACAGCGCAGTGTTCCGGCTGCGGAAATGTTGATCCCGGTGGATCGTAAGCGCCCTCTGTTCGGCAAGTGCGGTACCGATTCCATTGGTCCCTTCGCTCTCCTCGCTCCACACTACTCC
>NZ_JBFUMG010001092.1:0-728 GCF_054049495.1 Phyllobacterium sp. P5_D12
CCTACGATGGTCTTCACCATGCCCTCGGCTACGGTTATGGCTTCGAACGTATAGTCGGTACGCTCGTCGAGTTGGCTATAGCCGGGCGCTTCCTGATCCGGATTGAGGGTGAGCACCCATTCCCAGTGCGTTCCTGGATAGGAGGATGCATTGGTCAGGCGTGGAGCCATGCTTAGTGTTTGGGCCATCAGGAATCCAACATCGGCCGCATCAGACAGTATTTTCTTCTGACGGGCATCGGGTTCGAATGGCTTTCCCTTTTCGAGGCCAAGCGGCTTGAGCATTGCGTGGAAGAAACGATCACGCTCTTCCACAGGCTCTTTGTTCAAGGCATCCGAAAGATATTGCCAATACTCAAACCCCTTTGGCGGAATCGAGTTCATTGCGCGGTCTCCCGCGTGGATGACACGGGTCTCCGGAGGATTGTCGGCCTGGGAAAGCGGGTAGGCCTTGATCCCTGTCAGGGTATTCACGGCCGACTTGATGTCGCCGTCTTTCACAAAAGCACGGCCGACCAACATCGTCTGGTTTGTCTTCGATTTTGCAGTCAGATATCCGTCCGGGACAACACCAGTGTATCCCGGTGGCAGGAGCAGGAATTTTCCACCTTTCCCCTTGTCGGGTCCAAACGGTCCCACCTCTACGACGGGCCGTTGCCAAAAGTCATCGATAACACCGTAGACACCGGTCGGAATGTCTGTAACAACCGGTCCATCACGACCCAGGTC
>NZ_JBFUMG010001093.1:0-727 GCF_054049495.1 Phyllobacterium sp. P5_D12
GCGCCGCGCCGAGGCGACGCGGCTGGCGCGAGCGAGATGACCTATGCCAAGAAGATGCTGGACGTAAAAAAGGATGCGCGGTTCGCTCATGGTTTTTGCCATTCGCTCTCAAAAAGGCGGGTCAATTGGCGGATGCTCGAATTGTGATCGAAGTGTTCACGTACCCGTTTCTCGGCGGCCTTTCCCAAGCGGTATCGAAGGTCAGGTTCGCGGATCGCGCGTTCAAGTGCAACCGCCAGCAGTCGGGGATCTTCCGGAGGGACGACGAAACCGTTTTCTCCGCCGGTCAGAAGCTCGGGTATGCCGGAAATATTCGTTGAAATGCAGACAAGGTTTTGACTGGAAGCTTCAAAAAGGACATTCGGTAAGCCGTCGCGGTCTCCATCTGCCGCGACCCGGCAAGCGAGGGCAAATATATCGGCGCTGCGATAGTGCCCAAGGACATCCTCCTGCGCAAGCGCGCCATTCCAGGTGATGCGGTCCGCGATGCCGAGCTTTTCGGCAAGGGGCCTTAATCGCGCCAGTTCATCGCCCCCGCCAATATGAACGAACCTCCAGTGTAGACGGGCAGGTAGAAGCGCCAGTGCTTGCAAAAGGATGTCGTAGCCCTTCTTCGGCACGGCCGACGCTCAATATCTGCACGGGATCGGATCCGAGCTGTCCGAACCGTCGCGGCTCGGACGGACGCCAGAGAAATATCCGAAACGGTCAAGATCGAGACCATGAT
>NZ_JBFUMG010001094.1:0-726 GCF_054049495.1 Phyllobacterium sp. P5_D12
ATGCGCGGCAGATCCACGAGTTTGCAGTCAAAGCCACTACCGATGGTCGCGAGCGGCATCATGCCGTCAGAAATTGAGGGTGCGGATGAGAACTGCCGTTCGACCAATGTTTAACGTAACGATACGTGAGTATAATACCAAAATAGACGATTTCCCTCCATCATTGTCCAAGATAAGCGGCGATCCGTCGTCGACATTTGCTGCAGTAACCGCAGTCTGAACGATGAAGGGAACTGAAATGTCAAACAAATCACTAGAAGGAGAACTGTTGCCTGCGACCAGGCAGACAGAAAATCCAGTGGTGACTGTCKAGGGCCTTAGGGTCAAGCTGAATAGTGCTGTAGAGATTGCATTTCTATATGGAGCGACAGAATGGGTTCGTCTCAACCATCCGTCGCAGTACGAGCGGCTGCTGATGAGGTTTGACGACAGCACATCGTTGGAAAACCGCGGTTATATCCACTGATCCACCTCGCGAGGTTTGGCGATGTCCCCAATCACTTTGCCTTATGTCACGGCACAGATTCTGAGTTCCTGGCCTTTAGTGAGCCTTCACGCTGGGTGGAGGTCTGGATGAAATGCGGTGCCACCACCGGATACTTCGCCAAGCGCTGCACAAGAACTTCGTCCAGGAGATTGAGATGTCTATCAAACCATGGGTTTTTATCACTGTGATAGGGCTGTCATGCCTGCCGTTGACTGCTTACKCGGAGGGATTCTTTTACG
>NZ_JBFUMG010001095.1:0-723 GCF_054049495.1 Phyllobacterium sp. P5_D12
GTCCAAGGGTACCCTGGAGCGCCGTTGCAATCTCAACGAAAGGAGAGTCCGACAAAACGAGCATGCTGGTGCTGAAGCCGTCAGGGTATCCAGCTTTCGCCAAAAGCTCCTTGGCCTTGGCAATGTCTGGTTTATAGCCTGGATCAGCGATCGCGCCTGGATAGTCGGCGGGGACGGGAACCTGCCGAGCAGATCCATAGTCGCCGATAACCGCTGTCTGCATCCCCTCGTAGTCGACAAGATACGGCAAGATTGCACGTATTTCGGGTTTGGAGAAGACCGGGTCGGCAGTGCTTACAGCCAGATAGTAAAACCCGCCGCTTGCAACTTTCTGGATCTTCACTGTTTCATTGGTTCCAAGTGCCTTGAGGTCCGTGGCAGAGAGCGACCGTGCCACATCAAGGTCTCCGTTTTCAATCTGAAGGCGCTGGCTTTGGGATTCAGGCATGTGGCGGATGACTACCCGCTTCAGTTCAGGCTCGCCGCGCCAGTAAGAAGCATTGCGGTCCAGAATTACGGAATCGTTGGCGTTCCAGCGCTTGAGCACGAAAGGGCCTGATCCGGCGGAGTTGTTGGTCAACCAAGCCTTTCCCAGGTCGTCGTTGGATTGGTTTTCCAGCACAGTCTTGCTGTCGATAATATTGCCCACAGTTCTCGCGAGAGTAAATAGAATGATCTCGGGATTGATTTTAGCAGACGGCTTGAGCACGACGGTGTGCGCAT
>NZ_JBFUMG010001096.1:0-719 GCF_054049495.1 Phyllobacterium sp. P5_D12
CCTTTATCGTAAGAGGTGCCAAGCGTTCCGGTACTTTCAACACAAGCTTTTCAAGCCACACTCGTACAAGGCGATCCGATGATTGTCTGGGCTTTCGACGTGATGAGTCCGTCGGATCTGGGCCCAGCATAGTGGATTGCGATACTTCCAGAACATAGCTGCTGTTAATGCGCAATCGCGTATAGCCGTCACCGAACCTATCTGTGATTTCACCACCCCACTCGTCTATTCCTCCCACAAGAGATAGGTGATGGGCAAAATCGTCAAACTCTGCGTCATTCACGCTGACCAACGGCCAAAGGCCATGAGGCAACGATCCATAAACCGCTGTCTCATTACTTATCTTGATGCCTTCGACTAGGGCCTCACAGGCAGATGGATCTAGTTTGGCAAGGGAGTCGACTAAAAYACGTACCGCTTGATCGATTTTGTCATCATAGACCTCGACAGACATCGCCTTTCCGCGACACGCCATCCACTCTACCGCCGCACCAAAACCAATCCAGGCGCTCTCTCTCAGATCTTCAAGCCGGACATGGACCTTGTGCGGAACAATTTCTAATTTCATGTTGTGCTCAGTCCTTCTTTTCACGTTCCGGTTCGGCGTACCTTATGACCATATTTGCTCCGCGATTTGGAAGCGTGCGGCGAAAAGCTCAGTCTCTATCTCAACGTCAATGCCCTTGGAACGCCGTGACAAAGAGCATGATATGGTTGAG
>NZ_JBFUMG010001097.1:0-718 GCF_054049495.1 Phyllobacterium sp. P5_D12
GGCCGGTGCCAATGGCTTGATTCACTTCAAAGGTGTTTGCCCAGCTTGTGGCACTACCTTGAGCATCCTTCGATCTGCCAAACAGATTGATGCGATCAAGGCTCTGCTGATGGTGACCAACAACGTCGTGAAAGTAGATTAATTCAGATGACTTCACCTTATACCAAACGCTCGAAAGCACCGCTTCAAAAGAAAACTAAAAATGCTCGCGCATTGGATGCCATCGCATCCAATGCGCGAGTCGTACATCGTTATCTTGAGTTCCTGAAACACGCCCAGCAGCTTGCCAAAACAAGCGTTAATATCGCAGCAGATTTCCTCACCGAATTCCAGCGGCTCACCAAGTTCCGGGATTACAAAAAATTTACGCCGCAACACATTATCGCCTACAAGGAGGCTCTGTCCACCCAAGTGGGCAAGAGCGGCGAACCTTATTCGATGGCCTCATTGGTGGCGCGCGTACGCCGCGTTCGGTCATTCGTCATTTGGCTGTCAGATCAGCAAGGTTATCGTTCAAGGGTCGGCCGCACGCTTTCAGAATACCTGACGTTGTCTAACCACGATCTGCGCATTGCTGCGGCCCGCCGGTCGCGCCCAGTGCCTTCGATCGAACAAATTCGGTATGTGCTTCAATCGATGCCCAAGGATTGTGGTATTGCACTGCGCAACCGCGCATTGGTCGCGTTCACGTTGCTTAGCGCTGCACGCATTGATGCCG
>NZ_JBFUMG010001098.1:0-717 GCF_054049495.1 Phyllobacterium sp. P5_D12
GTGTGGAGTTCACCCATCGAGTTCTCCGAACGCGATTGCCTGAACCTTGTGTGGTCGGCATTCGCCATGCTGATCGGATTTGCCAGTCTTCTTGTCTGCATTGAACTTCCAAGATTTGGACAGGAGGAGCTCATCAAGATCCAGATGCAGTCATCGTTGCGTGCTGGAGGCATTGTACGTGACATCCAGATCGAAGCACTATCAACGCAGAATGTCTTGATCACGGACTTGGAATTGTCTGGCGCAGAAGACGAGGCAGTGTTCATCCACGGGATCGGATGGGTACAAGTCGAGTTTGACTCATCGTTGCCCCCGAACTGTTTCAGGATACTTCCAAGTTTCCAACAGAAGACCGATATACTTCGGGCGCTGTTCCGCAAAGCACCAGACAATGTGGCGAGCGTGGGAAGGTTAGGAAAATCAATGATCAGGTTGTGCAAGCGAGCGCTATCCTGACCACGCTGATTATCCCGGGCGGCGTGGTGTCAAGCTCATCGATCGGCGCGCTCGAGCTTGGGGATGGTCAGCAAGTCGGCGCAGCAACAGAGCCCACGCGAGAAGGCCTATGCGGAAAATTCGACAACCGGAAAAATTCGTTTGGAGCGTGATAGTACTCATCTGATGTGGCTTCTGACTAAGCATTTCAATTTGAAGCGGTATCTTTGGCAGCAATTGTAGCCCTTCAGGCATCAATGAAAATCGGGCAAAAGACTGACA
>NZ_JBFUMG010001099.1:0-715 GCF_054049495.1 Phyllobacterium sp. P5_D12
AAGTATCCCTGCGATCAAGGCGACGAGTGGCGCAATAGCTATCTGAGCAATCATGTTGATTCTTCCTTATTTGAGGTTCATCGGCAGCAATGTTTCAAAGTGCAGCTTAGGTCAGCGCCAGCTCGATGTCAGCGCGAGAAGCACCTTATCCAATGGACATTGTTCGTTGYGAGAAACTCAAATACTGGGATCAGTGCAAGGACACAGCATATTCTGTCACTGCAACCAATTTCTGTTCCATTGGAGCATCAAGAAGCCTTGCAATGTCCTGCGCAGGCATCGCAGCACCATACAAGAAACCTTGCACATATTCGGCGCCGATCCATTCACTGATCAACTCGGACTGTTCGTTGGTTTCCAGTCCCTCGATTGTCACCGACAATCCGAGTTCGTGCGACATCTGCACGATGCCACGAAGCAGTTTAAGGGACCTTCCCTCGGCGACAATATCGGCGATAAAAGAGCGGTCGATCTTGACCTTCGTGACCGGAAGATCCTTCAGATAGCTCAGGCTTGAATAGCCCGTGCCGAAATCATCAATTGCAACCTGTACGCCAAAATCCTTGAGCTCCGAAAGAACGCTCCCGGTACTTTCTCGATCAGTTATGAGCGCACCTTCCGTTACTTCCACCTCCAGCAGATGCGGCTCAACGTCGTAGCGCCTCAAAGCGGAACGAATAATATTCACCATGTCCATGTTCTGGAGATCATAGGA
>NZ_JBFUMG010001100.1:0-714 GCF_054049495.1 Phyllobacterium sp. P5_D12
ATTGTAAACTTGCCCGAAGCGATGGAGCAGCACGAGGCAAACCTGATCCGTGATGCACTGACCGCAAACCATGGCGATGTGCGTTCGACCCTCGAAACCCTCGGGATCCCGCGCAAGACCTTCTACGACAAGTTGCAGCGTCACGGCATTGATCGTGCCGACTATGCGAAACAAAAGCCCGGGGACTAGCCGAAGAACGCCAGCTTTGCGGTGCACTCTGCCACCGATAGTCGCTCCACCAACGGGCATTCGAGTTTGGTGATCGGATAGCGCGTGCCCGATGACTGCGCAAAGCTATCCAGTTGCTCGATTGCCCAGCGTCCCATGGCCCGGTGCGGCAGGACTGAAGTCGTCAATTGTGGATGGAGATGGCGCGAGATTTCTTCGTCGTCATAACCGATGACGGAGATATCTTCGGGAATACGCATCCCCGCCTCCTTCAGAGCCTCGTAACAACCAATCGCAGTGCGGTCGTTCTGGCAGAAAATCGCAGTTGGCCGGTCGTCCAGCGTCAGCAATTCCTTCGTCGCCGCATACCCGGCGCTTGCCGACCAGTCGCCCTCGATGACCAGCTCCGGATCGAAAGGGATATCGGCCGTCGCCAAGGCGCGGCGATAGCCCTTGAGCCGGTCCTTCGCGGCTTCCATCCATGGTTCGCCGGTAATAGTGCCGATGCGCCGATGACCATGCTGGATCAGATGACGGGTCGAATGC
>NZ_JBFUMG010001101.1:0-712 GCF_054049495.1 Phyllobacterium sp. P5_D12
GCGTTGATGCTGTCTGAAAGCGGCATGACTGTCGAGGTTTTTTCGTTTTTACGCATCGCGTCCATCATAGCCATCGCTTCGAATTGTAAGCCATTGCCCTCGAAGGGATAGTCTTCCACCCTTCGTCCGGGCAATGGAAGTCGATCGAGTATTTTGCCGACAAGCCCCGACGGCCTTTGCAGCGGGCCAAAGGGCGCGCGCTGCGCGAAGCCGCGATAGACCGTCAGTCGCTGCGCCTTCAGGAAGGGCGCATCCAACCGGAGGACACCTTTTGTGCCTTCGATGACGAAATGGTTAGCACCATCACGGTCGAACCCGCTCGTGAGTTGCGCTTCCGCTTCGTCGTAATGCAGCGTTATCTCTGAACTCATGTCGACGCCATTCGGCGCAGGGTACCAGAGGCCTGAAACCTTCTGTGGCTGGCCTAGAAAGTACATAGCGAGCGATACGCAATAGATACCGAGGTCGAGACTGGCGCCGCCGCCAAGCGATCGGCTGAAATAGCGACTTTCTGGGTCATACTGGTGTGCATAGGCCAGTTCCGCCGTTATCTTGCAAATAGCGCCGATCTCGCCCGCATCGATATTGGTGCATGAAGGCCGCCACCGCGACCGTGACGCCATATTCGAGGTCTACAAGGCGCGGCTGGTGTCGATCCTCTCCAAGCTCTGACTTGCGCGGATAATGACCATTGGCGATTCGCTCCAACTGC
>NZ_JBFUMG010001102.1:0-703 GCF_054049495.1 Phyllobacterium sp. P5_D12
GTCCCTCAATCCTGTTACTACCTCCAGAAACCCCGTGCCCTGGCGTTCGTTGACCATTATCCTCAGTCCGGCGTCGAACCACGGATAGGTGAAGTCGATCCGCTGCGCCCGGCCTTGCGTAATGGTGAGATTGGTGACGGCAATATCGATGTCGCCGTTCGCAGTGGCATCGATCAGGGCGCGAACCGTCGGGAATGATTTGTAGTCGGTCTGAAGGCCTTGCGCCCTTGCAAGCGACTCCCAAAGTTCGACTGCCATTCCTGTGAAATGGTCCTTCTCCTGTATGACAAATGGCGGGCTCACATAGAGTCCCACCCTGACCGGTTGTTTGGCTTGAGGCATTTCTTGCGCAAATGGACTGCCCACGGATAGAAGGATACACAACATGCCCAGGTAGAGAGCAGTCTTTGACATGAAAAACTCCYGCTTKCAGCATCTCGCGTCCTTCGCCGCGTCAGCCGTTGATTCCAGTGAGAACTGACCATGCATCTAGGATCGATGCAATCAGAACCAAATGTGTTCAAATGTTGCGGAAAACCTATCCTGCCTTGTCGGACCGAAGCATTATTTGATCATCCCGCGCCATAAGCCGGAAGCGCTACAAGACTTAGGGACTGCATCATGGCTTCAATTCAATGTGAGTGACGGTCACCCAGCTATGGGTTTTCAAGTGGCGGCGGATACCCGATACTCCACCAATAAG
>NZ_JBFUMG010001103.1:0-696 GCF_054049495.1 Phyllobacterium sp. P5_D12
GCTTCATCGCCGGCCCTCATATCAGCCTCGAAAATGCCATGGGTGAGGGCGGCGAACGGTTGCACGATTGGCTGTTTGACGAAAGCTCTGAAGTCGACCGCGACATGGCACGGGAGATGCCTGCCAACGTCGGTGCGGTGATCCTCGGGAAGCGAACTTTCGATCTCGGGCTGCCGCATTGGAAAGACACGCCATTTCCCGCCCCGAGCTTCGTGCTCACCCATGAAAAACGTGAGCCGCTCAAGATGAAAAGCGCGGCATTTACTTTCATCAACAACGGTGTCGAAAGCGCTGTACAGCAGGCGAAAGCAGCTGCAGGTGAAAAGGAGATCGTTGTTATGGGAGCAAATGCTGCCCAACAGCTATTGCAGGCGAAGTTAGTGGATGAAATCGTTCTCCAACTCGCGCCGGTTTTGCTCGGGCGGGGGACACGCCTGTTCGACGAGATGGGTGATGAAACGATCGAGCTCAAAAATACAAGAACTATCCAGTCGCCGCTGGTCACCCACTTGCGCTATCAGATCCTGTAAAAATAGAGCCCCGATTATAGCCGGGGCTTTCTTGGCTAAATCAGCCCTTTGACTTGGCCTTGGGCGCTGTGCTTTCGGCTTTTTTGATCATTGAGCTGAAAGGAACGTCGGCCTTCGGCGCAACCTTCTCTTTCTTGGGTTTTCGCACTTCGCGATTGCTTTTCTG
>NZ_JBFUMG010001104.1:0-686 GCF_054049495.1 Phyllobacterium sp. P5_D12
GCCCGGACGGTGACGCAGGACGCCCGCATAGTTCGGACCAAATTCCGCAAGACTTTTATTTCGGAGTTCTTCCCCGTCGGCGAGGACATAGAGCAGATCGTAAACGACTGGATCCGATACCTGCGGCGGGAGATGCGTTTCGGTCCGAATGATCCGCTTTTCCCTGCGACGAACAGTATCCGCAGTTCTGAGACGAGTCTCTTGGGCCCAAGTGGGTTGTCACGCATAGCCTGGCAAACGCCAGGACCCGCGCGCATCGTCTTTCGGACGGCCTGGGCAAATGCCGGTTTGCCCTACTACAACCCGCATTCTTTCCGTTCGACTATAGCCCGCTTCGGAGAGCGCATCTGTCGGACGCCGGAGGAGTTTAAGAGCTGGAGCCAGTCGCTTGGCCACGCCAATATCAGCGTCACCCTTCAAAGTTATGGACAGGTACCTGAATACCGCCAAAATGAAGTGTTTGCGCAGATCAGGAAGCGGGAAGAAGAAGTTGCTTGATATTGACAAGCAGAGGTTGAGCTAAAATATGCGGTTGGACGAACATGAGAGATGGCCGCTTGTGGCGCTTAGCAAACGATGCTCAGTGTCCGCAAGTGGCCGGAAGCTGCCGTTTGGCGATCGTGGCGCGACTGACGGCTTTGCGCCCTATTTCGGCCATTGGGGCAGTTTTGCCACCGCCTAAGAGC
>NZ_JBFUMG010001105.1:0-681 GCF_054049495.1 Phyllobacterium sp. P5_D12
GGACAACCCGGCTCAAAATATTACGATTTTCCCATCAAGCGTAATTCCCGATGCATAACCGTCACTTACCCAGATGGGGTGACAGTTGATCTTATGCCCGTTCTCAGAATTCCGTCCGGACCTGAACGGTCTGGCCATCTCTTTCACCACAAGCAGGAAGATGGTGAGAAACTTCTCAAAGAGGTGAAYCCAAAGGCTTTCACCCACCATTTTAATTCGACCATCGCCTTAACTGGCGTAAGTGACGCGTTCGCGGCGAAGTTTCGTAGTCGACGTATGCTTGTCGACGGGTTGCTAGTTGATAAAGCCGATACGCAGCCAATGCCTGGCCATTTGCCACTCGAGGAAAAATCCCCACGTCTGGTTGCGATTCAATTGCTCAAGCGTTTCAGAGATGTACAATATCGAACMGGAGCGCGAAAAAAGACTCGCAAGCCTCCGTCTGTTGTCATCGCTGCAGTTGCGCTCGACGCGGGGCCGATGACTGATAGTCTCTTCGATGAACTATGTGCGATATCGCGGGAATTTTGTAGGCGTATCGACATCGCAGAGATGAATCAAACAACCCTCGTTGTAAAAAATCCTACTCATAATGCGGACGAGTTTACGGACCGATGGCCGGAAGATCGCCACTCCCAACTCGTTTGGAAGCGAGATTTAAACAATCTAATTAGCACGTTG
>NZ_JBFUMG010001106.1:0-681 GCF_054049495.1 Phyllobacterium sp. P5_D12
CTTTTGTTTCGAGACTGCGGACATGGCGCAGATCAATGGCAAGCTTGAGGGGCGTAATACGATCCTGCGTTCGCTCGGCAGCAGCCGCTACGCGGTCTATGGTCACATGATCAGGCGCCGGCTCGAGCCGAAGCTTGATGGCGAATTCGACAATCAATTTGCAGCTGAATTGAACCGCCGATATATGGCGCAGCTCAAAGAGCGGCGCATGTTCGTCAATGACATGTATATCACGATCGTCCGCCGTCCTTTGCGCGGTCAGGTCGGATTGATAGACGGCTTGACGCGCAGCCTGTTTGCTCATCGTGGCACCAAAGACCAGGCGAAGGGTGCCCGGCAGGGAGAGGATGAGGAGCTTCGCGAATTGCACGACGCCGTTCTAGGTGTGCGTGAAGTCCTGCAGGATTATCAGGCGCGTATTCTCGGTATCCGTGAACCTGAGCCAGGGAACTATTTCTCCGAGCCGCTGGAATTTCTGGTTCAAATACTCAACGGGCTTGATCCAGTTTCGATGCGTTTGCCACGCATGCCGCTCGATGGTGCGCTTGCGATGAAGCGGCTGCATTTCGGGCGCAATGCTGTAGAGTTCGTCGGCGCGACGCCGCCAAGAGACTCACGGCTCGGTGCCATGCTGTCAGTACGCGAATATCCATCTTATACGGGCCCTCTCCTGCTCGACGG
>NZ_JBFUMG010001107.1:0-681 GCF_054049495.1 Phyllobacterium sp. P5_D12
CCGACCATGTGCCCATCGGCCTCGGCCACGTGGCCGGGGAACGCACCCTGCGCGATGCCGTCCGCCCAGCTCTCCACGGTGATGCCCAACGCGGACAGCTGCGCGACCGAGAAGGCGTTCTCGCGGGTGCGCCCGCGCAGGTCGATGCAGTGGGCAGCGTCATCGGCGACGGCGGTGCGGTAAGTGATGGGCATGCTGGCGCCTCCTGGCGGGTCATTCGAACGCGGACGATAGCGCAGATGACGCGTTCCAGCCGGTTCACTGTCGCAATGCGCCGCGCGCGGGCCTGCGATGCCGCTGCCAGCCATGGCATCCTGAGCAGGCTGCCCCTCTCGCGTCACGGAACCCCGCATGCGTCCCACCACTGAATTCTGGCGTGATCCGTCACTGCCCCATGTCGAGAGCCGCCGCGCCTGCGACAGTCGCGCCTGCTATCGACCACACAGCCACGACACGTTCTCCATCGGCGCGGTGGATGCCGGGCGCAGCGTCTTCAGCGGCGCGTCCAGTGGCTCCCGGGTGCTGCAGGCGGGCAGCGTGGTCGCCGTTCCCGCTGGCTGTGTGCACGCCTGCAATCCGATGCCCGGCCATGCCTGGAGTTACCAGATGCTGCATCTCGATGCAGACTGGTTGGGCAGTCTCCGCGACGAATCATCGCCGCCGCCATCGACCCGACACCTT
>NZ_JBFUMG010001108.1:0-678 GCF_054049495.1 Phyllobacterium sp. P5_D12
GACAAAAACCGTCGCCAAAGTTGCAAACGGCACGACCTCCCAGCGCGCTCCCCCACTTCTTGCTCCTATTTATAATATTATAATATCATTAACAATCGGCAATATTAAACAACAGCCTTTTCGACCACAGCTTGCCAACCTGCGCACCCCTCTATTAACTCGGCGAATGGCATTCACCATCAGGCAATTGCAGTATTTTGTCGCCGTCGCGGAACAGGGCTCCATCACCCGCGCCGCACAAAATCTGTCGATTTCACAATCGTCGATCACAGAGGCCATAAAAGAGCTCGAAAGCGATCTCGGCGTCGAACTCTTCGAACGTCATCCACGCGGCCTCGATATCACCTATAACGGCCACCAATTCCTGCGCCATGCGACGAAGATCCTCGCCGATGTCTCAGATGCACGACGTTCGTTTTCCGAAGAGGTCCCGAAACAAGCGGGCAAGCTGCACCTCGGTGTAACATCGCTCGTCGCAGGGTATGTCCTTTCGGACCTCCTCGCCCGTTTCCGCCGTGCTTCCCCCGGCGTCGAAGTCAGTGCCATCGAAGACAATGGCTCCTACCTGGAACATCTGCTGGTGGGCGGCGAACTCGACGTGGCGGTMATGGTCATATCCAATCTTCGTGATCGTATGGCTCTGCAGGCAGAAATCATCGAAACCTCACCCTACAGATT
>NZ_JBFUMG010001109.1:0-678 GCF_054049495.1 Phyllobacterium sp. P5_D12
TCTGGGCACAGTTCAGGCTTTCAACACCGTCACCATGAAGGCCAAGGTTGATGGCGAATTGCAACAGGTGCTCTTCACGGAGGGGCAGAAGGTCAAGAAAGGCGAYCTTTTGGCCGTGATAGACCCTCGTCCTTTTCAGGCCGCTCTTGATCAAGCGTCAGCAAAAATGGTGCAGGACCAGACCAACCTCAGCAATGACGAGGTTATTCTGCAAAGGGATAAAAAACTTACCGCTCAGCAGTTCACGACTGTAGAGACTACGCAGACACAGCAAAGCACCGTTGCCCAACTGCAGGCGCAAATTGCACAAGACGCCGCAGCCAAAAATTCTGCTGCCGTATCGCTGTCCTATACGCAAATGACTGCGCCCGTCGATGGACGCACAGGCATCAGGCTGGTTGATCAAGGCAACTATGTCCATGCGACCGATACCACCGGGATTGTCGTCATTACGCAAACGCAACCGATTTCAGTCGTGTCAACACTGCCTGAAGATGATCTGGAGGCAGTGCGTGCTGCGCAGGAAGCCGGTCCTGTTACCGTGACGGCTTTCACGCGCGATGGGAGTACAAATCTAGGTACCGGAACGCTCTCGGTCATTGATAATGAAATAGACCAGACCAGTGGCACGATGCGCTTGAAATCGACGTTTCCCAATATCGACGAGAAGCTTTGGCC
>NZ_JBFUMG010001110.1:0-678 GCF_054049495.1 Phyllobacterium sp. P5_D12
GACCGGTCTCGCGCCGTCGACCATCCATCGCCTGCTGACGTCGCTGCAAAACCACGGCATGGTCGCCCACGATCCGGAAACGGGCGACTGGACTATCGGGGTCGAGGCTTTCGCGATCGGCAATGCGTTCCTGCGCTTCCGCAAGCTTGGCACGATCAGCCGCCGTTTCCTCAAACGGCTGATGGAGGAATGCGGCGAAACCGCGAATATCGGCATCGAGGATGACGGCGATGTGGTGTTCATTTCACAGGTCGAAAGCCATGCGCCGATGCGTGCCTTTTACCGGCCCGGGCGGCGCGGCCCCATCCACGCCTCCGGCATCGGCAAGGCTATCCTTTCGACGTGGTCCGACGCTGAAATTGGCCGGACCGTTGGCGGCAAGCAACTTGCCCATTTCACCGATCACACGCTGGATACGCTTCCGGCGCTCCTGAAGAACATTCAGGAGATACGTTCGCGCGGCTGGTCGATAGACGATGAGGAACACACCCTCGGCATGCGCTGCATCGCGGCACCGATCTTCAACGAGCATGGCGAGGCAATCGCTGGAATGTCGATTTCTGGACCGGCAGTGCGGTTACCAAAGGAAAAACTGATCGTGCTTGGCCCGGTCATACGCGACGCGGCTGACGAGCTGACACGGGCCATGGGTGGCAAGCGGCCGGAAGAGCTCTAAGG
>NZ_JBFUMG010001111.1:0-675 GCF_054049495.1 Phyllobacterium sp. P5_D12
CTCGCGTGGTACACAAAAACCTACGCCGAGATGCCGACAGCGAACGCAGTACGTTGGGGAACAACCTACAGCTTCTCTTTTACGTCCACCTCGCCCCCCGCGAACGGAAAAGCAATCCTTCATAAGTTCCAGCCCAGTGAGGGCGCACTCAGCGAGCTTCGTGCGAACATCGTTGCGCCAATATCGCAGTAGGTCCACTTACGATAGGAGGCGAAGATGATTACCCGACGAAGTATTCTCGCTGCAGGAGTGGCATCGGTGTTGATTGGCCGGGCGGAAAAAGCCTCGAGTCAAGATCATAACGTCATTCGACGCTCTGTCGGGGCAATGCTTGATAATGATCCCGACCTGGAAGCATATCGCGCGGCGATCGTCGCGATGCGTGCGCTTCCAGAAAGCGACCCGCGAAACTGGCAGAAGCAAGCTGCAATTCATCAGAACTTTTGCCCCCACAATAACTGGTATTTTTTGCCGTGGCATAGATCGTACCTGCACTCGTTTGAGCTCATCTGCCGGGAGCTTTCCGGTAAGCTCGATTTTGCCTTGCCCTACTGGGATTGGACCGTCGACCGACAGATGCCAAGGCCTTTCAGAGAAAGTGACGGAAACGTACTTTACCACGATCGTCCCGGCTTCGAAGCGAACGATAGTCTCCCCGATGACATGGTAGGCGAC
>NZ_JBFUMG010001112.1:0-672 GCF_054049495.1 Phyllobacterium sp. P5_D12
ATGACGGACCGATGACGGACCGATCCATATTGCCGACGCCGCCAACTATCTTATGGCCCACAAGCCCGAGCTTGGCATCAAAAGCCCGTACGAACTCAACGAAGACCAGTACAAGGCAGCGCTCGATATCCTGCGTGTGCAGCGGACCCTCGCTAGCCGCTACTGGCACGATGCCATGATCCAGGTCGATGATTTCAAGAATGAAGGCGTTGTCGCTTCCGGCTCATGGCCGTTCCAGGTCAACCTGTTGAAGGCAGAGAAAAAGCCTATCGCTTCGGTCGTGCCTGAAGAAGGCGCAACTGGCTGGGCCGACACAACCATGCTGCACGTCGACAGCAAGCATCCGAACTGCGCCTATATGTGGATGGAACATTCGCTTTCACCCAAGGTTCAGGGTGACGTCTCGGCATGGTTCGGCGCCAATCCTTCGGTTGGAGCAGCCTGCAAGGGCAACGAACTCTTGACCGACGAGGGTTGCGCGACCAACGGCTATAACGACTTCGACAAGATCAAGTTCTGGAGAACGCCGGTTTCAAAGTGCGAAACCCAGAGCGAATGCGTGCCGTATCACCGCTGGGTGTCCGATTATATCGGCGTGATCGGCGGGCGCTGATTGGCCGAAACAGCAGATGCCGATTATCTCTCCCCTTTGTGGGAGAGAAAGGATTTTCC
>NZ_JBFUMG010001113.1:0-668 GCF_054049495.1 Phyllobacterium sp. P5_D12
TGCCGCATATTTCTTTTGATCCGGACTCTTCTGCTTTGTCGATGAGACCAGAAGCGAGATCAGAAACGATTTCGACCGCTGTGTCTTCCGGCAGTCCGGTTTCCCGCATCCCCGCTTTCATCGCCGCTTCACTGGCTTCATCGGTTCCGCAAATATACGCTCTGGCTTCAAGCAAGGCAGCCCGTTCGAATTGTCTATTGCTGACCTCACTAACGTCCTCCGACGCTTCTGTCTGATTTTTGATATTGAACGCATTGGCCGGCAATACAGCAGCCGACGCTAGGAGCGCAGCTGCGAGAATGGGTATCGATGATTTGTAGAAGCGCATTTTCCTGCCCCTTCCAACCACATCTGGAGACCGGCGTTTATCGCCATATAAGCCTCGTTCATGGATTATTAACGGATGGGGACTGGTTCCGTTCCTAATAGATAGTCAATTGGCCGTGATCGGAGCGTGACGCTTCGGCGATGCGATTGCTGCGTTGCACAAAATGCATTGCTGCTATGCAATATTGTCTGTATTAAATCAGGACAGTTGAGTTATCCTCAAACTAGGAATTTTCGACAGCGTCACCTCCTCCCGGCCCTGTCGAAACGGATGGCCTCTTCTCCTCCCAGAAGGCCCTCCATAACCAACGAAACCCACCGCACCTCCTCCCGCGGTGGGT
>NZ_JBFUMG010001114.1:0-665 GCF_054049495.1 Phyllobacterium sp. P5_D12
GAACGATAGTCTCCCCGATGACATGGTAGGCGACTCAGTTATCAAAGGAATTCTTTCCACCGACACGTTTGAGGATTTCTGCAGCACTCGCCCATCGGGACAGGACACAACCGATGCTGCCTGGCAGAGGCGGCGGGGAACCGCAACCCAACTCGAATTTAATCCCCACAATGGACTCCACGGAACACTGTTGGGTGACATGGGAGGATACATGTCTCCGCTTGATCCCATCTTCTGGCTTCACCATTGTAATGTCGATCGGATTTGGTCAATTTGGTCATCGCGACACCCAAGAGCGAGTTTCGATAATCTGTGGCTTGGGATGAAATTCAGTGGGCAATTCACCGGGGCGGGAAACATGAGTTGGGAACCCTCGGTCGCAGATCTGTTAACCACGGAGGCACTTAACTACTCGTATGGACCGATCCCCATGATTGTGCAGGATCGTGATGCAGCTTTGATTGAACGGATTACCCAGTGGCAGGGTCTCCCGCTTGACATAAAACAGTCAGCCGGCACCACGCTAACTAAAGTGCCCGCGACCACGGATCGCAATCAAATCTTGATTGCGTCGGAAAAAGTTAATAGCGCTGCCGACATCTCTAAACCGCTTTCTGTCGCGTTTAACTCCAGCGTTCCTATCAAGGAGCTTTTCAGCCCTGATG
>NZ_JBFUMG010001115.1:0-664 GCF_054049495.1 Phyllobacterium sp. P5_D12
GTGTGACACGAGGGCTGGCGATCGGGACGCGAGCAGTCGATTTTCGTGATGTGTCTGCGTGATGTGTGGATTGCAGAAAAAAGGCCATAGCTGGCCATCGGATTTCATGGCGAGCGTCGTCCGCACCGGCTGTGTTGTGATATCCAGATTTCAATGCTGTTTTCGCCGGCCAGTTGCCTGGTATCATCGGATCCCCTTGTAGATTCGTCCGCTGAACGAAAGTCCGCAGCACAAAAAACTCTGGCGTTTTATAACACGGACGTGTAGGAGAGGTGTTATGAACACCAACCCGACAAAGCCCAGGGATCTCATTGATACAGCGGCCCACAGTGCCCGGCCGCCGAGCCTGTATGGCGCGACGGTCGAATATGGCATCCACTGCATGATGTATTTGATCCAGCCGCGTGCAAAGCCCGTGAGCAGCCGTGATCTTGCCGAACTGCAAGGCGTTCCAGTGACATTGATGGCGAGAATTATGCCGCGGCTTGAAAAAGCCGGGATCGTTGTTTCGACCAGTGGCATCAATGGCGGATATAGGCTTGCCAAAGAGCCACGGGAGGTAACGGTGCTCGATATTGTCGATGCCATCGATGGCCGCAAAAATCTCTTCGACTGTAAGGATGTGCGCGAGAATTGCCTTCTGTTTGGCGGCGCGCCGCCAGCC
>NZ_JBFUMG010001116.1:0-664 GCF_054049495.1 Phyllobacterium sp. P5_D12
GCGACTGGCTGGACGAGCGCGAACAGCCATTGCCCGCAGTCGCGGAATAAGAGAATAAACTTGTCAGTACGCCTCAAGACATTGGTGATTCTGAAGGGCTATCCGCGCCTTTCGGAGACATTCATCGCACAGGAACTGCTAGGACTGGAGCGCGCGGGCTTCGACCTGACACTGATCTCCATGCGAAAGCCGACGGACAAGAAACGTCATCCGATTCACGATGAGATCAAGGCGCGTGTCGTCTATCTGCCCGAATATCTTCACGAAGAACCAATCCGAGTCTTTCGTGCCCTCATGGCAGCGCGGAAAAAGCCTAATTTCAAGCCGCTTCTCCAGCGGTTCTGGAAAGACCTGCGTCGCGATATTTCGCGCAACCGCATCCGTCGTCTCGGCCAGGCGCTTGTCCTTGCCCATGAATGGCCCGACGCAGGCGAATGGCTGCATGCCCATTTTATTCATACGCCGGCTTCCGTCGCACGCTATGCCAGTATCATGACTGATGTGCCTTGGACCTGTTCGGCCCATGCTAAAGACATATGGACCTCCCCCGACTGGGAACTGATCGAAAAACTCGGCGCCGCTCGCTGGAGCGTCACGTGCACGCGCGCTGGCTTCGAACACATGCGTGGGCTGACAAATCGAAAGGAACAAGTGCATCTGAGCT
>NZ_JBFUMG010001117.1:0-656 GCF_054049495.1 Phyllobacterium sp. P5_D12
CCTGTAAGCAGCGCCGTACGCAATCCTGCCTTCTCGGCCAAAGGCGCGATTGTAGCGAAATGCTGGCGCGCGAGTACTTCTGTCGGCACCATCAGGGCAGATTGACCGCCAGCCTCGGCGGCATGCGCCATGGCGAGGAGGCCGACGACGGTCTTGCCGGAGCCGACATCGCCTTGCAACAGGCGCAACATCCGGTCTGGTTCCCGCAAATCGGCGATGATTTCCTTGATCGTTTGGCTTTGGCTATTCGTCAGCGAATAGGGCAGGGCCGCGATGATTTTCGCCATGAGATGGCCGTCACCCTCCAGCTTGCGGCCGGAAAGGCGACGTGTTTTCATGCGCACCAGTGCCAGTGCCAGTTGACCGGCTAGAAATTCGTCATAGGCAAGCCGCTGTCTGGCGGGATGGTCGAGTGCAATGTCGCTTGGATCTTGAGGATTGTGCAGGACCTGCAGTGCCTGACGATGCGATGGCAGGTCATACTTCTCGAGTACTGGCGGATCGATCCATTCCGGCATATCCGGTGCTTTGGCCAGCGCTTCCTGAATGCCGCGTGCCAGCACTTTTGGCGACAGGCCTGCTGTCAGCGGATAAACAGGCTCAACCAGTGGCAGCAATGAAGCATCTTCGATACTGGCAATATGATCTGGGTGAAC
>NZ_JBFUMG010001118.1:0-651 GCF_054049495.1 Phyllobacterium sp. P5_D12
GTGATATAACTGGCGCTGGACGAACTCAGGAAAACGACGAACTGCGCGATTTCATCCGGAGTTGCCATCCGCCCCAGCGGAATGCGCTTCAGGGCATCGGCGAGAGCTTCCTCGACACCCACCCCCGCAAGCCTTGCTTCCGCTCTCATTCCCTCGGCAACGCGATCGGTTTCCGTGCCACCCGGATTGATACCGACCACACGAAGGCCGTGACCGGCATAGGCATTAGCGAGACCCACGGTGGCCAGCATCAACGCGGCATTCGCGGCGCCCCCAGCAATATGTGTAGGTGCAGCGATCTTTCCGCCCGAGCCAATGACATTGACAATCACCCCGGCACCCCGGGCCGCCATGCGCTTAACCACCGGATCGATCATGTTGATATAGGGAAAGTATTTCGCGTCCATGGCTGCGCGCCAGTGGGCAGGTGTGAGTTCAGAAGCTGGCGTGCGTTTGGCCGCTCCAGCACAGTTGATCAGAATGTCGATCGGTCCGATTTCCCGTTCAATTTTTTCGACTACCTCGTGAGCCTGGTCTTCGAAACTCAAATCGGCAGCAAATCCGTAGGCTCCAGGCAGTTGCGAAATTGCCGCGTCCAGGTTGGAGCGGGACCGGGAACAGATGGCAATCCGCGCCCCTTCGGATCCAAAC
>NZ_JBFUMG010001119.1:0-650 GCF_054049495.1 Phyllobacterium sp. P5_D12
GGTCAACAGATCAGCGAGGCGCTGCTTTGCCATCACAACATGTCGCGTGCCGAGGCAAAGGCGGAAACCATCCGGCTTCTTGAAAAGGTGCGGATACCTGCTGCGAAATCGCGATCCAATGAATATCCCCATCGCTTCTCGGGCGGGATGCGACAGCGCGTGATGATTGCGATGGCGCTGGCTAGCAAACCAAAACTGCTTATCGCCGATGAACCAACGACAGCTCTGGACGTGACCATTCAGGGCCAGATACTCGATCTAATCAAACTTTTACAGGACGAGGAGGGTGCCTCTGTTCTCTTTATCACCCACGATATGGGCGTAGTGGCGGAGATCGCCGACCGGACCGTGGTCATGTATAACGGCGAGGCGGTCGAAACCGGCAAGACCGAGGATATCTTCGCACGGCCGCAGCATCCGTACACGCGTTCGCTGCTGTCGGCAGTTCCGGTTCTGGGTTCGATGAAAGGGCATGAGCGGCCTTTGCGATTTCCGGTAGTCGATCGCGCTACAGGCACATCCGATACGCCGGTCGAAGCGGCCGATACGGTGCAGGCGGCGGTGCAGCCGCTTCTCGACGTGCGCAATCTTACGACGCGTTTCAACATCCATTCCGGCATGTTCGGCCAGCTCGAGGGACGGGTCCATGC
>NZ_JBFUMG010001120.1:0-649 GCF_054049495.1 Phyllobacterium sp. P5_D12
ACATCACTGAAGCCTGGAGGCTGACGGCCGCCTTTACTGCTCTCGACTTGAAAGTGAAGGAAGACGCCGACGAGGCACTGATCGGCAAGCAGCCCTATTTGATCCCTGAAGTACAGGCCTCGCTCTTTGCCCAGTACACCGTTCTCGATGGTGCGCTTGAAGGCCTCGCACTTGGTGGCGGTGTACGTTATGTCGGGTCTAGCTATGCCGACCAGTTGAATACGTTGAAGGTTCCCGATGTGGCCTTGGTGGATCTGAAACTCGGCTACAAGAAGAACAATTGGGGTGTTGATCTGAACGTCACCAACCTGTTCGACAAGGACTATGTATCGGGCTGCCAGGGCGTTTACGTTTGTTCCTATGGTGAAGGACGCAAGGCGTTGCTGAAAGCCCATCTGACCTGGTAGCAGGTGGCGTTGTACCCGGAGAAAACGCRACTAATGTGAATTCGATTATCTGCTAAACTTTCTGCAGAACTGTTCGCGCTGTCYGGCTCTACTGTTGATTTTCCGCTCAGCTTGCGTCAGGTTGAAGAGATGCTGCTCGAGCGCTTGCATCTCGTCCGCTCCACGTGGCGGTTCTGGTTTCTGTGTTTGGTCCCTCTACGGGATAGCGTTGACCGCGCGGGCGGCGACGATGACAAGCGTCA
>NZ_JBFUMG010001121.1:0-649 GCF_054049495.1 Phyllobacterium sp. P5_D12
CCATGCAGGGGTTTCCTCAGGTGTGTTTCATAAAGAACACGATCACCAATCCCAACATTATCGTTGGCGACTATACGTACTACGATGATCCGGAAGATTCTGAGGGTTTTGAAAGAAACGTCCTGTATCATTTCCCCTTCATCGGAGACAAACTGGTCATTGGAAAGTTCTGTGCTTTAGCCAAGGGTGTGCGCTTCATCATGAATGGTGCAAACCACAAGCTTTCAGGCATATCCACCTATCCCTTTCAGATATTCGGCAATGGCTGGGAAAAGGTCATGCCGCAACCCGGCGACCTGCCATACAAGGGCGACACCATCGTCGGCAATGACGTCTGGATTGGCTATGAAGCCTTGATCATGCCGGGCGTCAGCATCGGCAATGGCGCCATTATCTCATCGCGTTCCGTCGTGACTGCCGACGTCCCACCCTATACGATCGTTGGCGGCAATCCGGCCAAGGCCATCAAGAGTCGTTTTGAGCCGGATGTCGTCAATAAGCTTGAGGCTTTGGCCTGGTGGGATTGGCCCGTCGAAAAGATTAGTCGTAACTTGCAGCATATCGTCTCCGCCGACGTTGACGCGCTGAGTGCGTGTACGTGATGACAACCTTATGGATGCATCCTGGCGCCCTTGGTAACCTTGTGGAC
>NZ_JBFUMG010001122.1:0-649 GCF_054049495.1 Phyllobacterium sp. P5_D12
GGCTCGTTCTTGCGCAGACCGACAGAGCTGCCTTTACCCAGGAACCCGCCCTGAAAGCGCGGACCAGCGACAGTCATCTCCTCATTGCCCGGCTTGGCGGCCGATGTCGTCAGATAGGCCATGGAGGCCATGACGAGATCGACGCGGCCTGCGGCGAGATCAAGATCGTGCTGCTCGGTGGTCTTGTACTCACGAACCTCGACAACGTCCTTCAAGTATTTCTCGACGAAGGTCGCACCTGTCGAGGCGGTCTGGACGCCGATGGTCTTGCCTTGCAAGAGTGGCTTAAGCTTCTCCAAAGCGCTGATGGCGCCCGCCTCATTGGATGCCAGCGAGAAGACTTCGCCCTTGAATTCCATGCCTGCCAAAGGGCTTGATTTCAACGTTGCAAAAGCTTGGCCGGTGGAACCGTAGGACTGGCTGAAGTCGATGATTTGCTCACGCTTGGCGGTCGCCGACATGCCCGACATGATGGCATCGAACTTACCGGCATTGAGCGCGGGGATCATCCCGTCGAAGTCCTGGACTACAATCTTGCACTCGACTTTCATGTGATCGCAGAGATACTTCGAAAGCTCGATCTCGTAACCGTCGAGTGTTCCGTCGGGCTTTGTGAAGTTGTACGGCTTGAATGCGCCCTCCGTTGCGA
>NZ_JBFUMG010001123.1:0-648 GCF_054049495.1 Phyllobacterium sp. P5_D12
GTCTCGATCAGAAGCGCGGCGACGTGATTAACGTGACTGCGGTCAATTTCATGGAGGCTTCCGACGAACAGCTGGCGCCTGCTTCAACGCCGGTATCTGAGATGATCTTCCGTCAAGCCGGCAGTTTCATCAACGCCGCCGCTCTTATCGCTGCAGTGGGGCTTGTGCTTTGGTTCGGAGTCCGCCCCCTGATGCGGGAAATGAACAAGCCGGAAGAGGCTCTGCAACTCGCCGCAGGCTCGAACCTTCCGGTTCCAGGTTTGGCCCCCGCGTCTAATCTTCCGATCGTGGCGCAAGTTCGTGCGGAACATAGCCTGCCATATGATGATCTGAGCGAACTCAGACGACGCATGCGTGTGCCTGCGCAAAATCGTCTAGAGCAGATGATCGACATGGATGAAGAACGGGTCGCGGCTATCCTGAAACAATGGGTTCACGAGGCAGCCTGATGGTCGCTCGCTCTGTCGCCAGTGTGCTGACTGATTTCACGCCAAAGCACGTGCCAGCGGACCGCGTCACCGTTTTTGCGGCCGTGAGCAGGGAACGAGCCGACTTATTGGCGGAGATCGAGGAGCCATCGGAGGATGTTGTCGAACTTATCGATTACGAGTTGAAGATTAAGGAGGCGTTTATTGCGGGGCGCGAATC
>NZ_JBFUMG010001124.1:0-648 GCF_054049495.1 Phyllobacterium sp. P5_D12
ATGCTGCGTGTGGCAGTCAAGGCAGGTTACGCCCGCTCTTGCCATCTTGCTCTGCTGGAAGGAGCCGTACTCGAACACCTCGTCGAGTATCTGCCCGTCGGAAAAATTAAGGTCCGGACGCAGCAGTGCCGGGGAGAAATAGTCGAGGAAGGGCTTTCCGGGCTGATAGCCATCAAGAAGCTTGGTGCGTCTTGCGTGGCACGCTAAGCAGGCACTCGCATCGACCTTAGATAGTCCAAGATTTGAGGGAGTGGACATCTTGGCATCTCGGGATTTTTCCTCGGCCCATGCGACGTGTTTTGCGCCCGCGCCGTGACAAGACTGACAGCCGATGCTCGTGGCGACATAGGACGATTTATATTCGTTTGTCTCGGGCTGGAAATTGGCCCGGGGGTCGGTGGAGTGGCAGTCGATGCAGGTGCGATTCCAGCGGTAGAACGGCCCCGTCCAATGAAATGTGGATCCCGGCTTTGCCGGTTTGCCGTCACCCAGCCAGAACCATTGCTGTTTTTCCGTATCCCATGCGAGGTCAAGAGCCTGCAGCCTGCCACCGCCGATATCGGCAAGATATTGCTGAAGCGGTTCATAGGCAAAAGTGTATTTTACTTCAAATTCTGCCTGCTTGCCGTCCGGTCCCTCGGTGCGGTC
>NZ_JBFUMG010001125.1:0-645 GCF_054049495.1 Phyllobacterium sp. P5_D12
GTGCAAATGCTCCTCCACCCCTGGGGCTTCACCTTTTGACCGGAACCAATGCACCAGAAAAGTTCTCAAACTACGCAAAGGCGCTCGAGAACCATCAGATCGATCCGGTGATACTTATTGCACGGCGCAAATGATCTGCTTCGGTATTGGCCCGAGGCACATGAGGAAGCGCTTTTGATATCCTTAGGCGTCGGCCTCAACCAAGCGACCCGTAATATACTCGAGCGTTCTCTGGTCCCGTGGCTGGCTGAACACGTCAGTCGTCGGACCGAACTCGATTAGCTTTCCCAGGTATGAACGCAGTACTGCTCGATATGCATGCCGCTTGCAACATGTTGTGGGTTGCGATGACGATTGTGAACTGCCTCTTGAGCATATCGATCAGTTCCTCGATACGGGCCGTCGATATGGGAGCCAGTGCGGATGTGGCTCGTCGAGCAGAAGGACCTCAGACCGCAGAGCAATTCCGCGCACGATGCAAAGGCGTTGCTGCTGTCCGCCTGAGAGGCTCAGGCCGCTCGCCAGCAACTTGTCCTTGACCTCGTCCCATAGCGTTAACGGAAGTCCGGAGGACCCTTCAGTTGTCGTGACCTCAGCGAAAGTTGGTTGTCCAGGTCGACAAATGCCCCCAAAAAACTATCGCAG
>NZ_JBFUMG010001126.1:0-640 GCF_054049495.1 Phyllobacterium sp. P5_D12
ATCATACGTCGCGCCTAGCCGCAGCAAATCACAAAAACCGCCGGTCTCGTACCGGCGGTTTTTGTGTGTCTTTAGGAAGTCCTGTCTGGGATTGCGGCAAACTTAATTTTTGTAGTAGATCACGCTGAATCATACGTCGCGCCTAGCCGCAGCAAATCACAAAAACCGCCGGTCTCGTACCGGCGGTTTTTGTGTGTCTTTAGGAAGTCCTGTCTGGGATTGCGGCAAACTTAATTTTTGTAGTAGATCACGCTGAATGAAGCGTGGGAGCCAAGGGTGTTCTGGCGAAATTTCAACATGGCCTCACTTGATGGCCCACCAATCAATTGGTTAAAACTTGCGCGCCTCGCCCCGCGTGCAATCGTTCTGTACATTCTTGCCATCTTAGTACTACGCCTCTTTCTTTCGCGGTTTATGGAAATCGATGAGGCGCAATTCGTTGGCGAAGTTGCGTTCGCTTGGAACTATGGCAACTCGCATCCGCCAATGTACAATTGGCTGGTGCGACTCGCGCTCGAACTGACTGGTTGGAACTGGGTTCTTGCTGTCGCTCTGGTGCGCCTTTCCCTGCTTGGGCTCTATCACTGGCTTAGTTTCGATACTGCGCGCCGACTGGGTGGTGACCGTGCGGGCGTACTGG
>NZ_JBFUMG010001127.1:0-638 GCF_054049495.1 Phyllobacterium sp. P5_D12
GGATTGCTCGAAAGCGGCTCGGGCGGACCGTAGTCATCGTGATCGTGATCAGCATCCGGCCCGTGTTCATGTGCAAGTGTGTCGTCATACAGGTGATCGTTCAGGGTGTGTCCGCCCTCAGCGCCTTTTTTGTCGCGGTCGATCATCGGTTCTCCTCCCAAGGCAACCCGGAAACACGTCGCCGACCCCCGGCTTCCGCCGGCCAGTCGCCACGCCTCCGCCGTACGCGAAAGCTTCAACCTTCGTTCCTGTGGGTCGACTGCTCCTACGAACCCGCAAGCTGTTTCCTCGCCCTCCGGTTCGGTGTATTGTTCTTCTATACGGAACGTCGGTCCACATCTAGAAACGTATTTTCGTTTCGAGGTTCTGTCAACGTCCTGAATGCTACTATCTATATTTTGGGGAACGGTCGTTGCGGGCCATCGTTGTCATTTTGGCAAGAACGAATGCCCAATCCTGATTTGAAGCGCGGCCTGCTGGACTCAATCAAGAGGATGGTGTGACATTGGAGATATATGGAGCTGACACCGTATGGCTGAGCATGTGGCAGGACTCTTGGATATGAGTTGGGCATACGCATATCAAAGACTTGGCGCGCGGAGTGACGCCCACCGCGTCTTTGAGGCGCCAACGGTGAT
>NZ_JBFUMG010001128.1:0-636 GCF_054049495.1 Phyllobacterium sp. P5_D12
GTATTGTTGCCGGGCGCAAGGATCTGGTTCGAAATGCGTTCCTRCAGAATATGGGCATTGGCCGCGGCATGAAGCTTGGCAAGGAAAGCATCCTGGGCACCATCGCAGCACTCGAAGCCTGGGAGAAGCGTGACCATACCGGTATCCGCGAAAAGGAAACCGGTTATCTCAATTTGTGGAAGCAGACGCTGTCGGGCAAGCCCGGCGTGAGTGCTGAGATCGAGCCAGATCCGACCCACAATCCGCTTGACCGTTTGCGGGTGACCGTCAATCCGCACGAAGCTCATATCACAGCGTGGGACCTCGCCGACGCGCTGGCGAGAGGCGCGCACCCGATCATCGTGCGCGATCATGAAGCCGAGCATGGGTTTTTCTACATGGATCCATGCAACCTGCATCCAGGCGAGGATAAAATCGTGGCGAGCCGTCTCGACGAGGAGCTGAGCAAGGCACGAGCCTCGAACGAGATCATCGCAAGCCCGTTCGAAGAACGTTACGCCCGTCGTATCGCTGGTCTGATGCGCTGGCCAGATTGACCGGAGGATAGCTCATGGAAAAGCCCATCGCCCCCGTTCTGTCGGTTTCGAACCTGACCACATCTTTCTTGGCCGATGGTCAATGGCGGCCGGTCGTGGG
>NZ_JBFUMG010001129.1:0-634 GCF_054049495.1 Phyllobacterium sp. P5_D12
CTGGATGACAGGGTAATCCCGCCGCAGCACCGCCGACACAACAAGACTGCCGACGCCGGGAAGACCAAACACCKTCTCCGTGACGACAGCACCCGAGATCAGCACGGCAGCTGTCAGACCCAGTACGGTGAGGATCGGAATAAGCGCGTTTTTGAAGGCATGTTTCAACACGACCCGGCGCTCATCCACGCCCTTGGCGCGCGCTGTGCGAATATAGTCGTCGCCGAGCACATCCAGCATGGAGGCGCGGGTGAAGCGCATAATGAGCGCGGACGAGACGATGCCAAGCGCGAACGCTGGCAGCACCAGATAGCCAAGCCGTTCCATCAACGATGTTCCCGGCCCGCCATAGCCGGATACTGGAAACAGACCAAATCGTACGGCGAATATCTGCATCAAGATGAGTCCCAACCAGAAGCTCGGGATGCTTGCAGCGAGCATCGCTACTGCTGTTGCCACCTGATCGAAAAATGACCCGCGCCGGTATGCGGCATAGATGCCGATCGGAATGGCGATGACGCTGGCGATCAGCAGCGAGAAAATTGTGAGAAAGAAGGTCGGTTCGGCGCGCTGGGCCAGCGCCTGCAGTACGGGCTGGTTGAGAAAGATGGACTGGCCGAGATCGCCCTTGAAC
>NZ_JBFUMG010001130.1:0-632 GCF_054049495.1 Phyllobacterium sp. P5_D12
GGTATCTGCATCGGCCGGTGGCCAATGATGCTTTGACGCTTTATGGCAATGTCGACCTGCGGCAGGCA
This sequence comes from Phyllobacterium sp. P5_D12, assembly GCF_054049495.1. Classification (NCBI taxonomy): domain Bacteria; kingdom Pseudomonadati; phylum Pseudomonadota; class Alphaproteobacteria; order Hyphomicrobiales; family Phyllobacteriaceae; genus Phyllobacterium; species Phyllobacterium sp. P5_D12. The sequence continues at coordinate 69 of NZ_JBFUMG010001130.1, forward strand.
ACGCTCGCCTTCAACGGCTCGGAGCGCATTGCCGGTATTCTCGTCGAGGAAGGCGATATCGTCAAAAAGGGCCAGGTTCTGGCGCGGCTCGATACTAGCCGGCTTTCGCCGCAGGTGCGGGAGGCCGATGCGACTGTCGCCGCACAACGTGCCATGGTGATGAAACTCCGCAACGGCAGCCGTCCCGAAGAAATTGCACAGGCGCGCGCCAATCTTGCATCGGCCAAGGCGGACGCGGCAAACGCCAACATCCAGTATGAACGGCGGGCTGCACTGACCGCGACAGCGACGATCAGCAAGCAGGATCTCGACACGGCAAAGGCCACAGCCGCAGTTGCCGACGCCAAGGTCGAAGTCGCGCAGAGTGCGCTCGATCTTGCCGTGGCCGGCCCGCGCGCCGAGGAACTGCTGCAGGCCGAAGCACAGCTACGTGGCAATGAAGCCCAGCTGGCGCTGATACGCCAGGAGCTCGACGATGCGGAACTCGTGGCGCCGTTCGATGCGGTGGTACGCTCGCGCCTTATGGAGCCGGGCGAAATGGCAGCCCCAACGAAGCCGGTATTC
>NZ_JBFUMG010001131.1:0-632 GCF_054049495.1 Phyllobacterium sp. P5_D12
GAAAATTGGATGCCGTCACGCAATGTGAGATTGACGCTCATCCCGTCGTCGGAAACCTTCCATTCGGTGGCGAGTCCCGCCTGAACTCCTTTGCCATCATCTGTGGGAAGGAGTAGCGTGTCGTAGAGGTTGGACAGTATCCAGATGTCGACGTTGGCGTCGTTGAGCACCGGATCAAGAAAGAGGCTGTCGGCATAACGCCCATAGGTCATGACACCACCCCTTTCCACCGCAGCGGCGGAAAGGCTCGTACCGACGAGCAATACGGCGGCAAGAGCCGCCTTGGCGATCTTTTTCATTCGTATTCCCCTTTGTTGTGAACTACCTAAGTGTTCTTATTGGGTATAACGATTTCACTTACCTCCGGCGCTGTCAACAGTTTATAATTTGGTGGCTTGGCTCGCTCTGGCCTTGCGATTAGGACGCGCCCGGTATAATCGTAACAGCCTACTAGAACAGCCAAAGACTGGGTTCATGGAATTCTTCATCGACCGCGATTTGCCGGTTCCACTCCGAACACAACTCCATGGGCTCATAGAGTACGGCATCGCCTGTGGGGAATTGCTTCCAGGCGAAGCTCTTCCTTCCGTGCGCGAGCTTGCGGAGAAGATCGGCGTGGCGCCGATGACGGT
>NZ_JBFUMG010001132.1:0-629 GCF_054049495.1 Phyllobacterium sp. P5_D12
GGCCTGTACTGCTCGTTGGCCAGCACATCCGCGATACTGTCGTTGGTGAGTGCGGTACCGAAAAGCAGTGTCCCGTAGATGAGCTTGCCCCACAGGTAGCCCCAAATATTATCCGTCAAAATGGCTTTCGGTTCGAACTCCTCCATCAACGCATAAATTTGCTCGATGCGGGCTGTACGCTTGCCGTYCAACTCGCCGACCACGACTGCGCCGTGGCCGCTATAGTGCACGACGCCCGGCTCGAGATAGTCTGCGCCGAAATTGACGAAACAGCCGATGACCCGGCGCTCACCTATAATCTTGCTGATGACCATTTCGTTGAGGCCGTTTTGTGCCGACACAACACAGCCATCGTCAGCAACATGTGGCAGCAGAGCTTTCGCCGCAGCTTCGGTATGGTGGGCCTTCACGCAGAGGAAAATCCGATCGAACTTGCCCTTCAGGTGCTCCGGGGTAAAGGCTCTGGCCTTTACGGTGTCCTGAAAGATCGGCCCCTCGATCCTTAGACCGTTGGCATTTATTGCAGCGACATGATTGGCCGCGTTGTCGACGAAAATCACCTCATGTCCCACCCGGATGAACGCCGCTCCAAGAGTACCGCCTATTGCGCCAGCGCCCCAGATAAGGAT
>NZ_JBFUMG010001133.1:0-628 GCF_054049495.1 Phyllobacterium sp. P5_D12
TAAGAGCTGTGAAACATAGGTCGGCGAGGGGTACTCGGATACTGAGGGATGCGTAGCCGGAAAAAGTTCTTACCGCAATAAGGCCTCCACTGGGTAAGTCGGTGCGGAGAACAGCTCCACTTTTGCGCAAATAAGTCGCAAAATTCCATCTACCGAATAAGAGTGGCGCGTTCTGGGGTTTCTCGAAGAGGGAAGACAGATACGAGTTGTTTGGCACGCGAAGTGATCGGTTCCTGCTCATACAATGYCAGGTGGCCGTTATGGTGGAATATCCACGAGTTCTGCTTTATACAGGACTCAAGTGCTACCTCCAAAGGATTCCGGGCGCACATGGCGTGGACTGTCATCGAAGCTAAAAAAGATTTCGGCCAAATAATTGAAGCCGTCAGACTATCGGGTGATCAGGTCATCACAGACGGTGAGGAGACCTATGTCTTGAGCCGGGTGGCGAAAAGTGACGGCAAAAACCTTCGAGAAATCCTCAGGCGAGGGGGCCCACTTGCAGAGGATGAGAACCTCGGTAGCGCCTGACTTTTAGTAATTTTGCGCCGGTTTTCCACAGAAATTACGATTTTAATTGTCGGGACATGCCGCTCTTGCTGCCGCGATTTAATTCTCAACCCAGTTC
>NZ_JBFUMG010001134.1:0-628 GCF_054049495.1 Phyllobacterium sp. P5_D12
CACTTCCACGTCTGTAAGAGCAGTCGTTAATGCTCCGGTGTCGTCTTTGACCTCCCCGATCAACGGGACGGTGACGAATGTCACTGGCAAGAAAGACGATGCCTACGAAGGGCCCATCGCGACGGTCCAGAACGAACGTGTGGACCGATCCACTTTGATCGGGCTTCAGGTAGAGTCGAGTTCGCTTCAGAATGAACTTATGCTCAAACAATCGAACCTGGACGTTCATCTTAGCAGGATAAAAGACCTGGAGGCTGAACTGGCCGTACAGCAGCAGGCGTTAATAGACCGCTGCGACAATGTGCTACGCGATGCTCAGGTTCGCTTGAATCTTGCCACCATTTCCGCAGAAAATGCCAAGGCATCTGCTGCTCGTAAATTGGGCTTGGTTTCCAAAGGATTTTCACCCGGTACAAAGGATGAGCTTCTGAACAGAAACAGGCTGGAAGATGCCAAGGTCGAAGCGGCGAGACTTAAGGTTGATATGTCAAACGACGATTTGGGGTTTGCCCGGCGCGGTATCTTTGTGGGCGACAACAATCAATATTTGCAGAATTTACAGAATGAAATCCGTGCGCGCCGAGCGGATGTCTCGCAGATCAGTATGCAAAATGCGTCTATAAAGATG
>NZ_JBFUMG010001135.1:0-626 GCF_054049495.1 Phyllobacterium sp. P5_D12
TTTCATTCCAGCGGCTCTTCGCTTGATTAAAGAGAAAGAAGGCGCGCTGAACCTCGATTTCCTAAAGGATTGGACTGTTCCAAAAGCTCAAGCATGGCTTGAGATGCTGCCTGGCGTCGGACCCAAAATCAGCGCTTACGTCTTAAATACCAGCAGATTGCATATGCCCGCTCTCATTGTCGAGGGCGCGTCGCGAGGCGTCTTGGCCTTATCACCCGTGAGACGCCGTTTGAAAAAGCCGCTTCCTGCGTCGAAAGGCAAATTCCGAACACATGGACAGCCAAAGATCGGGAAGACCATCATTTTATGATCAAGCAGATCGGCTTGGACTTCTGCAAGGATGGCCATTTGAGATGCCCTTTCTGTCCGTTGCGCAACGATTGCGCCTATGGAAAGACGACGATGGAGCGAACGAAACAGCTACGGTAAGGAGCAATCCATCCGGTAGATTGATTTCATCCCGGCGTTTCTCGCGAATGATTGTTTTAGGAATTTGGTTGCGGGGACAGGATTTGCCGTTCGGGATTTCAATCAGTCCACGGGACTGAGCGCCGGATGTCCCTCACCCTTCAGGTTCTGAGCCTGACGGTGGTGGCAGATAGAGTGTGTTGTGTTTTGATCTGGTT
>NZ_JBFUMG010001136.1:0-625 GCF_054049495.1 Phyllobacterium sp. P5_D12
CAATGAAGGCAGCTTTCACCGAGACGAATTGCCAGACCTCAAGGCCGACTTCGTTCTCGCCAATCCTCCGTTCAACGTCTCCGACTGGGGCGGCGAGCGATTGACGGAAGATGCCCGCTGGAAGTTCGGAGCACCCCCCAGAGGCAACGCCAACTTCGGCTGGCTCCAGCACATCATTCATCATCTGGCACCGCGAGGCACAGCTGGAGTAGTTCTCGCTAACGGTTCAATGTCTTCTCAACAATCCGGTGAAGGCGACATTCGAAAGGCGATGATTGAAGCGGACCATGTGGATTGCATGGTGGCCCTGCCGGGGCAGTTGTTCTTCTCGACACCAATTCCAGCATGTCTATGGATATTGGCTCGTGACAAGAGCGCCAATGGCCATCGCAACCGGCGCGGCGAGTTCCTATTCATTGACGCTCGCAAGCTCGGCTTCATGGTTGATCGCGTTCGCCGAGAGTTTAGCACCGACGACATTGGGAAGATCGCGAGCACCTATCACCGCTGGCGTGCCAAATCGGAGACCCGGCAAGCTCATGGCTGGGCCGACTACATGGATGAACCGGGGTTCTGCAAATCCGTACCGCTAGCAGAAGTTCGTGCACATGGACATATATTAACC
>NZ_JBFUMG010001137.1:0-622 GCF_054049495.1 Phyllobacterium sp. P5_D12
GATCACTGCGGACCGCCTGATTTCGGCGGTTGGTGTTCAGGGAAATGTCGAAAATCTCGGGCTCGAGGCTTTGGGCGTCAAGACGGATCGTGGTTGCATCGTGATTGACGGTTACGGCAAGACCAACGTGCCCGGCGTCTATGCCATTGGCGATGTTGCCGGACCACCGATGCTGGCGCACAAGGCTGAGCATGAAGGTGTGATTTGTATCGAGAAGATTGCAAACTTCCCCGGCGTTCATCCCATTGAAAAGGACAAAATTCCAGGCTGCACCTATTGTCAGCCACAGGTTGCGTCCGTTGGCCTCACTGAAGCGAAGGCCAAGGAAAATGGTCGCGAGGTTCGCGTCGGGCGTTTCCCGTTTGCCGCAAACGGCAAGGCGATTGCGCTTGGCGAAGATCAAGGTCTGGTCAAGACCATTTTCGACAAAAAGACCGGCCAGCTGATCGGTGCCCACATGGTCGGTGCGGAAGTCACGGAACTTATCCAGGGCTTCGTCGTCGCCATGAACCTCGAAACGACCGAAGAGGAGTTGATGCACACGGTCTTCCCGCACCCAACTTTGTCGGAGATGATGAAGGAAAGCGTGCTGGATGCCTATGGCCGTGTGTTAAACGCGTAA
>NZ_JBFUMG010001138.1:0-622 GCF_054049495.1 Phyllobacterium sp. P5_D12
GCAAAGTTCTCACGTGACAGCTGCATCTGTGCCACGACGCGATCGGAAGCCATGCTACGCAACTTCTCCAGGGAGGTTCGCAACGTGTCCGGATCGGCTGCCATGGCAACATCCAATACCAGATCGGAAGGTGGATTAATGGCCATCGATTCCCGTTCCATCCTGTTTCATTGCATGCACCCTACCTTCCCAAACTTACGGGAGGCTTGAGCCTTGCGTCTTCAGATTGCATGTCTGCCAAGCAGATGTCCCATATATTCGTCCGTTTCGTCTGCGACTTCTGTGCGCGATATTTCCTTCGCCAAATCACGAAGTCGACTATCCAGCGTATCGAGCGTTCGCGACGTTTTCAGCAGGTTCCGTTTGGCTTCGACCATCTGTTCCGACAACTGGGCCTGAAGTGACTTGTTGGCTTCAAGGCGCTTCATAATAATATGAACAGGAACAAACGCTGTTGTATCCACGGCAAAACGATCTTCCTGCATCCTAAAGAGAGCGTTATTCTCCTCCTGGATCGCAGCTTGTTTTGTGTTGAGGCGTGACAGCTCCAGCTCATGGCGTGCTTTGGCGAGCCTTTGCAGCCTGATCAATCCGAGATAGGATGTCCGGGACGCGTCATTCG
>NZ_JBFUMG010001139.1:0-618 GCF_054049495.1 Phyllobacterium sp. P5_D12
GATCAGATTGGCTTCCTTGGCATCCAATTCATCGTCGGCATTCGCAATCGCCAAAAGATGACGCAGCAACTGAACCTTACGTTCAAACGACACGTCCGCAAAGGCCAGCGCCGCTTGGGTACTCGTGGTCTCGTAAACGAAGTCCTTGAGGTATTCAGCGACTTCTCCTAACTCCTCAGGAGAAATTCCGAAATCATTCGAAGCGACCCGCAAAATCGCGTCGTATTCGTCTTTGTCAGTCTTTCCATCCGCCAACGCTATATGCAGCAGCAGCRAAAGTTCAGCTGTCAACACCGGGTCGTCGGCAACCTTCTGCACTGCACTTTTCGTACCCAGAAACGTTGCGATCCGATCAAAAATGCTTTCGCTCATGTTACCCCCAAATTGTCTCTACTGATTGATTGCAGTACAGACAGCCGAATTCAAGTAGCCAAACGCCTCAGGCCGGCATCTATAAAATTAAAATTCGATGCCTTTCTGAGCCTTGATGCCCGATCGGAACGGATGCTTGATCATTTCCATCTCGGTGACGAGATCCGCAAACTCGATGAGCTCATCCTTGGCGTTACGGCCAGTGATGATCACATGTTTCATATGCGGCTTCTGCTTCAGGACCTC
>NZ_JBFUMG010001140.1:0-616 GCF_054049495.1 Phyllobacterium sp. P5_D12
GCATATGCTGCGCATCTACAATTATATGGGGTTAGGCCTTGTTCTGACGGGCGTTGTTGCATTCGTCGTCGCCTCGACGCCGGCCCTTTACGTTCCAATTTTTTCCACGCCTCTAAAATGGGTCGTCATGCTGGCGCCGCTTGCTTTCGTGATGTTCTTCTCGTTCAAAATGCAAACCATGTCGGCAGCATCGGCACAGGCCATGTTCTGGGCATTCTGTGCGGTAATGGGGCTCTCKCTGGCGTCGATCTTCCTTGTCTTTACCGGAACCAGCATCGCCCGTACATTCTTCATCGCGGCCACGATGTTCGGTGCCACCAGCCTTTATGGTTATACAACAAAGCGTGATCTCTCCCAGTTCAGCTCGTTCCTGATTATGGGTCTGATCGGTGTTGTCGTGGCGAGTGTCGTCAACATTTTCCTCGGCTCTTCAATGCTGCAGTTCGTTGTCTCGGTTGCCGGCGTTCTGGTGTTCATCGGTTTGACGGCTTGGGACACGCAGTCGATCAAGGAACAGTTTGCCGAAAGCTACGATTCGGAATCGCAGCAGAAGTTGGCTGTGTTCGGGGCCTTCTCGCTCTACCTGAACTTCATTAACCTCTTCCAGCTGCTGCTC
>NZ_JBFUMG010001141.1:0-615 GCF_054049495.1 Phyllobacterium sp. P5_D12
ATCACATCGTGGCTCGCCAGTCCTCGATTATTGGCTCCATTGGTGTGCTTTTCCAATATCCTGATATTTCGGAGCTCTTGACCAAGATAGGCGTGAAAGTCGAAACGATCAAATCCAGCCCGCTTAAGGCAGAACCCAATTTTTTCAATCCGGCCAGCGACGAAGCAAAGGCGATGATTCATCGTATGATCATCGATTCCTATGACTGGTTTGTCGGCCTGGTTCAGGAACGGCGCAAGTTTACGCATGAACAAGCTCTGGCCCTGGCGGACGGATCTGTCTTTACCGGTCGCCAGGCGGTTGCCAACAAACTGATTGACGAACTTGGCGGCGAAGACAAGGCAATCGCCTGGCTCAAAACAAAAGGTATCGATGCCAAGCTTCCAGTCGTCGAATGGAAGCCCGTCGAGAAGTCCTCCCTCGGTATGTTTTTTTCGCATTCAGCCCTGAAAATGCTGACCAGATATCTCGGTATTCCGGAAGAAAGTGCAGGGGTGCTGCGCGAATTGACAGGTGATCGCATGTTCCTTGACGGACTCGTTTCTGTTTGGCACGTTGACGGCAAGCCTGTCGGCGCGCAATAAGGATATTAAACTCATAAGATCAGTGACATAG
>NZ_JBFUMG010001142.1:0-613 GCF_054049495.1 Phyllobacterium sp. P5_D12
CCTCTTCGGTGGCAGGAACCAATGAACCGAAATCGACGTATGAGCGATCCATGCGTTTCGCCAATTGCCTGATTTGCGGCCGTCCGATACCCGCTCCTATGACCGGCGCAGCGTGATCCAGCTTGCGTGCCACCCGGAACGCGCCGTCATGGATCATGCGCAGCTGATGTTCGCTGAACCAGCGCGCAATATCGATCCATTCATGCTCTTCGAGATCGCCGCTGTCGCGCCCGACCATGCGCGCTACGCGTTGAATGGAACCCGCGACGGTCTTTGGTAGCCTGTCCGCCGAAGGATATTTGTCATCCGCCTCGTCCAGCGTGCCGAGAATGCGGCCGAGATCGGCGGTGTTGGCGAAATATTCATTCATGAGCGGCGTCATGTGCCCACGCACCGGAACCAGTTCGGCGATACCGATCAGCGCGGAACGGGCAAACCCCGTATAAACCAGCTCGCCAGTCAAAAGCCGCTCGGCATCGGAATATCCGTCATTGACCAGCGCGCCATTCCTGAACGCGAGAATGTCGGTGGTCGTCGATCCCATATCGACGAACAGCCCATTGCCTGTGAGCTTCGCGCTCAGGCTTGCGGTGGCGTGCCAGTTGGCAGAGGC
>NZ_JBFUMG010001143.1:0-612 GCF_054049495.1 Phyllobacterium sp. P5_D12
GAGCGAGAGCTCAAGCACAAGCAAGATAAAGCAATCCATGAGGCTACTCGGGGACCCACGCTGATGGACCGCAGTCAGCACAGCGAAGCGGCTTATCGTATGTACCTTATTGGACCCTTCGCGATCACTGATCCGGAGGGCAAGGTTCTGACGCCTAAATCCCAAAAGTCTCAAGCGATCCTTGCCATGCTGGCGGTCTCCCTAAGGGGATCACGTTCGAGAGTTTGGCTTCGTGACAAGCTTTGGAGCGACAGGCCTGAAGACCAGGCCTCTGCCAGTCTTCGCCAGGCATTGCTCGATATACGGAAATGCCTGGGTAATGCACGCGACATCCTTGTGGCTGACAAAAACACCGTCTCGCTTCGCATGGACTGCATACGGCTGGATATTGATGAAATCCTTTCCGAGGGCCATGTGGCGGGAGACGACGAAGTCGCCGCTGAACATTTTCTCGAAGGCGTCGACGTCAGAGATCCTGAATTCGAAGAATGGCTGACGCTTGAGCGACAGGTCTGGCAGCGCCGTTACGATGAGGGACAGCTTCAGCATAAATTCGAACCAAAGCTGGAGTTGGCGCGTCAGAACCGGGAGCCGACGCCACTCGTTCCTTTG
>NZ_JBFUMG010001144.1:0-608 GCF_054049495.1 Phyllobacterium sp. P5_D12
GATAAATTAATCGAAATCCAAGCCTCGCATAACGATTGCAGTTTGGATACGATGCCTTGAAAAAGGGGAATTGGGTGTAAAGAGCATAATGAACGACGAAGTGTTTCGGGTGAAATTCTGGGGAACGCGGGGAAGCGTTTCCGTATCGGGTCCCGATTTCAAACGGTATGGCGGCAATACCGCATGTATCGAAGTTCAATGCGGCAAGCATCGTATGATCTTCGACGCCGGTTCCGGCATAAGGCAGGCTGGTGATGCTTTGTCACTGGAAGGTGTTGACCACCTCGACATCTTCTACACCCATTGTCATTATGACCATATCATTGGCCTCCCCTACTTTATGCCACTCTACAATCCGATGATGAATGTGCGACTATGGTCCGGTCATCTGGCTGGGATCATGACTACGCGTGAAATGGTCAAGCAGTTCATGCGCCCGCCGTGGTTTCCTGTCGAGCCCGAAATCTGCAAGGCCAGTCTAGCTTTTCGCGATTTTCGTTCGGGCGAAGTGCTGACTGCATTCGATGGGGTCACGATCCGCACCGGTAGCCTTAATCATCCGGGCGGTTGCATCGGTTACCGCGTTGAATTTGCGGGCCGCGTACTGG
>NZ_JBFUMG010001145.1:0-605 GCF_054049495.1 Phyllobacterium sp. P5_D12
CTGGCTGAGCCCGTAATAGATGAGGAATATTTGCACCAGCAGTGGCGTGCCGCGAAACACGAACACGTAGAACCGGGCAAACCAGTCCAGAACTCGAACCCCGGAAAGCCGAAGCAACGCCAGACCGAGGGCGAGAAATGCGCCGAGCAGGATCGACGTGGCAGCGAGTTGCAGCGTCAGTGGAATAGCCGCAACCAGGCTGATGAACGTTTCAAGCGTAAATGTCCAATCCATCAGTTCCTCCTGACGCCRCGTGAGAAGTAGCGCTCGGACCATTGCAGCAGCGCACCGGAGAAGGTCGAGATCATCAGATAAATCGCACCGGCAACGACATAGAAGTTGAAAGGCATTCCAGTCGATCCAGCCCCCACCTGAGCCTGCCGCAGCAATTCAGCCACGCCCGTAATCGAAACGAGAGCCGATTCCTTCAAAACGACCTGCCAGACATTTCCCATTCCGGGCAGCGCATGGCGTAGCGTCAATGGTGCGATAATTCGCCTGAACCGCAGCGCGCGCGACATACCGCAAGCGATAGCCGCTTCTATTTCACCTCGGTGCACGGCCTTGAATGCCCCGCGAAACACCTCTGTCTGCTGGGCGCCCGA
>NZ_JBFUMG010001146.1:0-605 GCF_054049495.1 Phyllobacterium sp. P5_D12
GGACGGGGAATTGCTGGTAATATCCGGCGGTATTATCCAAACTGGATCGTTTATGTCTGCGTTACGCTTCTTCTTATCGCGAACATCATTAACATCGGTGCGAACATTGGCGCGATGGCAGATGCTGTCTCTGGGCTGATCGGCGGACCGAATATTTTATATGTTTTGATCTTTGGCGCGGTGTGCATCCTGATGCAGGTATTCTTGGAGTACAAACAATATGTCCGCATTCTGAAATGGCTGACACTCGCACTTTTCACATATGTCGGAACGCTTTTCTTCGTCAAAATCGACTGGACTGCCTTGCTGCATGACATGGTGCTGCCACCCATTTCATACAACTCTGAATACTTGACCGCTGTGGTCGCTATCCTTGGTACGACAATCAGCCCGTATCTTTTCTTCTGGCAAGCGGCGCAGGAAGTGGAAGACATCAAGGAACTGCCTGAGCGCGAGCCGTTGAAAGACGCTCCCGAACAAGCACAAGATGCTGATAAACGTATCAACCTGGACACGCTTGTTGGTATGGGTTTCTCCACCATCATCGCCTTGGCGATCATGGTGACAGCCGCGGCAACTCTGCATGAGAGCGGCATAACCCAGAT
>NZ_JBFUMG010001147.1:0-604 GCF_054049495.1 Phyllobacterium sp. P5_D12
AAGCACATCGGCATAGCATGTCGTATCTGTCATCGCATTGATGTCGGAAACAACGACGAAAGGACAGGTTTTCAAGGCTTCGATGACAAGATCCGCCTCCGGCATAGAATCCACCGGATTGGTCGCCATGATCCATAGCGCCTTGATCTTCCCTGCCCGCGCCGCATCAAAAAGATCGACAGCCTTCAGTCCCGGCTTCGACGCAATGGTCGGAGCGTCCCAGAACGCCTGCACGAGCTGGCGGTGCCCGGCATTTTCCAGATGCATATGGCCCGCCAGCATGTTCGCCAATCCGCCAACCTCGCGGCCGCCCATGGCATTGGGCTGACCGGTGATCGAAAACGGCCCCATACCCGGACGACCGATGCGACCCGTTGCCAGATGGCAGTTGATAATGGCATTGACCTTGTCGGTGCCGCTGGCGGATTGGTTCACACCCTGGCTGTAAACCGTCACGCTTCGCTCGGTTCGCGTGAACAGTTCAAAAAACGCACGAAGTTCTTCGGGAGAGATCCCGGTCCGTGCGGCAATGCTGCGCAGATCGTGACTGTTGGCGATAGCCAATGCCGCCTCGAACCCCGACGTGTATCGCTCGACATAATGC
>NZ_JBFUMG010001148.1:0-604 GCF_054049495.1 Phyllobacterium sp. P5_D12
GAGCATGATATGGTTGAGTGACCACAGACGCACTGGCCTGCTATGCAGATATATGCGCCTTGATAAGAAAGTAGGAGATGAGCTTGGGAACGCTCATTTTGATGCTTGGAAGGGTGTCACTTCGCGCTCGCGTTTGTTGGGACAAGCGGCACTATTGCGCGCGCAGCCAACTCGTCTAACCCATCTACGATCCACCTTGAATAGTACTTTTCGATCATGGGGACGCTAGTGTCATGGAGTGCTGCCACAAGCCTAATCGGCAGATTAGCACGGATGCCGCGAACGATTGAGGAATGCCGCAGCGAGTAAGGTATGACATCCTTCATATCTGCTGACCTACGAATTTCCCGCCACGGCGGCGTTAACTCAGCGGTTTGCCATAAGCCTCTCCGGTCACGGGTCCATCCGATGCTACCTTCCTGTCGCCGGTGCCGCCAGCGCACGAGGAGAGCCTCGTCGCCGAGCCTGCCTTTTGTAGCGGGTATCAGCGCCTCTATCACATCGCCGCCCACCGGCACGGCAATGCGGCTAGCCTTATTGCCGTGCCCTTTGTTACTGGTTGGAACCATCAGGCGCGTTTCCTGCACATCGCCCACTCTTAGAC
>NZ_JBFUMG010001149.1:0-603 GCF_054049495.1 Phyllobacterium sp. P5_D12
GATAGTTACGAGAGCACAGACAAAAAGAAAGCGCTAAACGGCTATGCGGCAAGAGCGCTTATAGAAAGCTATCCAAAGGCTAAAGTTGTGTACGTCATCGATGGCGATACAGTCATCGTCACGAAGGGATGGGACAAAATAAAGATCCGGCTGGATGCGATCGATTGCCCGGAGGACGGCCAGCACTGGGGGGATACCGCTGCACATGGCCTCATAAAGCTGGTCGGTGGACGAAATGTGCATCTTGAAGAGCATGGGATAGACTGCCACGGGAGAACATTGGCTACAATCTATGTTCAATGCGCGAATGCCGAGGAGTGGATAAACGTCAATGAGCGGATGGTTACTCTTGGCCACGCATGGGTAATGCGCAGGTTCTACGATCATTTACCAAAAGATAGACAAGGTAAGTTGAATTACTTGGAGAACTGGGCCAGGTCAAAGAAGGTTGGTCTATGGCGCACCCAAGACCCCGTACCGCCGTGGCAATGGCGCAACGGCAGTTGAGGTTTAGTCCAATCGCTGCCGACCATTTGAGATTTGGGCTGTAAACCGCCAAGTTCCTCGCCAAGACMGGAAATTGTCGACCGGTCTGTCGCTGCG
>NZ_JBFUMG010001150.1:0-602 GCF_054049495.1 Phyllobacterium sp. P5_D12
ATACCATCCTGAGGAGCATTATGACGCTGTGAAGGACAAGTGGATCGGCCTGCGCACGCCCGACGGCCGCTGATCTTCATTGTCATTTGACCAAGAATACTATTTGCCGTCAGGTTAGCGCCTGGCGGCAAATTGCTTTCCAGGGGCCGTTTTCAGAAAAGTCTGTGGGTTAGCTCCAAACGAACCCCGCGGGGATTCTCAAACGCAATGCAAGCCTCTACACTGGATACAGATTCGTTGCAGCGCAATGAAACAAGATGTAGTGGGCAAAAGTATCATGGCACAATCATCCAGCATCGCCCGGGAACCCTCCATGGAGGAGATTCTCGCATCGATCCGCCGCATCATCGAGGAGAGCGATACGGGGCGGCCAGATGAAGTCGTGCCTCAGCCGGTCAACTCCGATCAGCCGCCGCATGCTACTGCTGCCGAGCCCCAGACTGCGGTGCACTTGAGTGAAGAAGCCGAGCTTCCACCGCGCGAAGGTATCGCCGTTCCATCGTCGGCAGCCCGGTCCTATGAGACGGCATTGGGACGCCCGGCGTCGCCACTGCAATCGACGGCTGCCGAGCGGGAATCTGCACGGTCAGCACCTGTGGCTC
>NZ_JBFUMG010001151.1:0-601 GCF_054049495.1 Phyllobacterium sp. P5_D12
GACGCGTTCACCGTGTGATCTAGTGTATAGGCCAACTGAGACACTACATAACCCTGAACCGCGTTGTCCACGATGATCGGAACGCTGAATACTTCGGTCTTGCCATCATCCAGTGCCTCCTGAGCGTTGGGTGCAACGGCTGCTGTCGCCGAATTCTGCCAGACGGCAAAATACAGGGATCCCAGTGCAACGACGCAGATCCACAGACCGATCAGCACAATACGGATCATGCACCGAGCCCATTTCTGACCTGGCTCGCAGTGTACGTTCCGTCGGCTTCCTGTGTCTCAAGCGCATCGCGGATAATTCCCGCGAGCTCTGTCACTGCACGCAAGTGCAATTTGATGGCATCGCAATTGCGATCAAGCTTCTGACGCAGGCTATCGAGAACCGGCTGGAGCGTCTTAAGCGCGCGCGTATCGACGGTCTTCACCGCCTTGCCCATCGCCTTGTTGAAATCACGTAGCCCGCGGCTCTTATTGGCGTTGATATTTGCAAGATCTACCAACTGACCTTCGAGAAGCAGCCGTGTCTCGCGCTCCACGACATCTTCCAAACGGCGAATGGCGAAGAGGACGGGCTCCAGCGCCGGTTCGGGCAC
>NZ_JBFUMG010001152.1:0-600 GCF_054049495.1 Phyllobacterium sp. P5_D12
TCTCCGGTCTGCCCGCCATGTCAGTCCCCGTGGCCGAAACGCAGAGCGGAATTCCTGTCGGGGTGCAATTGGTCGGGCGTTACGGAGATGAAGCCACTCTGCTGCGGCTTGCTCATACTATGGAACAGGAGTTGCATTGGGACAAACGTCGGCCTCCCATAAGTGCCGTATAGTTTCGGGCGCTATCAGGCACGATCCCTTGGAAGGTGCCTCCGCGTGTGCGTAGGCGTTTCTTGGCGGAACATGTTGTTTGGCAGACCCTGGGGCAATCGGCGTGCACAAATCACCATTCGCCAGCAGTACCGATTTGAACGTTGATAGTGCTGTGTCGCAAGTCCAGCATATGATTGCATCAGTGAGTCATGAGAAGAGCTACTTGAGAAATTAGCAATGGAGAGCTGAATCGTCTATTTCCGACGCATCACCCAGCTGTTAGTGACAACAGGGGCGAGCGTTCAAATTCGATCATGGAGATCATTGAGCGTTTTCCCGACGTCGAGGGATTGTAGACTTTAAGGCAAGAATCATAATCGAAAAAAGCGGCTATTATCGGCATTTTCAAACGAAGGGTTGTTGGTAGGTTCCAACTTTGTACAAGCG
>NZ_JBFUMG010001153.1:0-600 GCF_054049495.1 Phyllobacterium sp. P5_D12
GTTTGGTACTGCAGCCGCCGAGCTGGGAGCACTGGGCAGGCACTGACGAACTTGGCCGGGACATTCTCAGCAGACTACTCTTCGGTGCTAGAACCACCTTGCTCATTGTCATTTCGGTTTCTCTCCTCGTCGCGCCAATCGGTTTGTGCATAGGGGTGTGTTCTGGTTATTTCGGCGGTTGGGTTGATAAAGTTCTCATGCGAATAGTCGATATTTTCCTTGCGTTGCCGTCCTTGGTGCTGGCGCTGGCCTTTGTCGCAGCGCTTGGATCAGGCGCGGAAAATGCCGTCCTTGCCATGGCATTCACCGCGTGRCCGCCCATCGCAAGACTTGCTAGAGTTGAGACACTTAGTATCCGTTCATCCGATTTCATATCGGCAGCCCGCATGTACGGTGCTTCGCCGCTCCGTATCATTTTCCGGCATATCGTTCCGCTTTGCCTTCCGTCCATTGTCGTGCGGGTGACTCTGAGCATGGCCGGATTCATCTTGACGGCGGCCGGCCTCGGGTTTCTGGGCTTGGGCGCTCAACCGCCGAGTGCCGAATGGGGTACGATGATTTCAACAGGCCGAAAAGTCATGATTGATCATTGGTGGGTCG
>NZ_JBFUMG010001154.1:0-594 GCF_054049495.1 Phyllobacterium sp. P5_D12
CACTAGCTCAGAGTGGTTCTCCAGAGGCTCTATTCTGATCATCAATAATGCGGCGGTTTGGTCACGGGAACATCGGGCGCCGTCTGCTCCTCCAGAACCAGAAATCGATCCGTCAGTGCGTCGAGCTTGCGGCGCATGGCTTCGATCACTTTCCATTGCTCCGCGATCTGGCCGGAAAGCTCCTCGACGGTTTTCTCATGCTCTGTCACAAGAATTTCGAGGCGGGTCAAACGCTCCGGGTCGTCGTCGGCTGTCATTGCTCGTCTCCATCTTCAATAGCTTGTCTATTCTTGTGTTTCTTGACTGGAAAGAAAAAAATCCCGTGTTAGGGTCGAAACCTCGAAAAGACGAAAAGCTGATCAACAGCGGATGGGGATATGACCGAACCGGCGATCGAACTAGTTGGAATCGATAAGCGCTTTGGTGCCGTGCATGCCAATCGCGATATTCATATGCGTGTCGAAAAGGGCACGATCCATGGCATCATCGGTGAGAACGGCGCGGGCAAATCTACCCTGATGTCGATCCTCTACGGGTTTTATCAAGCCGACAGCGGCGAGATTCGCATCAATGGACACGCGACCAGGATCGCAG
>NZ_JBFUMG010001155.1:0-590 GCF_054049495.1 Phyllobacterium sp. P5_D12
GGCGCAAACGGGAACGCGGCGTGGGTCAGAAAATTTGATCGATATTGCCAGTAAAAATAACCCAGCTATTCCAGAGGCTTACAAAATAATCGCGGGTCGCAGGAATAAACGGGCGAATTGCGCAGTCTCCTTTGTCAGCGGAGACATTTTTCAAATCATGTTCTTCGCCCGGCATATGCCAATCGAAAAAGGAGACATGTACATGTTTGATATGACACGCCGCGCAGTTCTGGGATCAGCCGCGGCCGCCGCTGCGTTCGGCCTCTCGCAAAAACTGGAACTCATTTTGCCGGCATCTGCAGCCACGCAAGTTGAACCATCAATTGGATACTACAAATATTCCGTCGGTTCGATTGAAGTCACCGCCGTCTACGACGGAATCTGGCGGAAACCGCATGACCCTGCATTCATCAAGAATGCCTCCGTGGAGGAAACCAAGGATGCGCTTGGAAGAGCTGGCCTTACAACTGAGTTCATGCCCATCCCCTTGACCGTTGTCGTGCTCAAGATCGGCGATCGATTGATCATGATGGATGCGGGTTCGGGTGTCGGTCAATGGCAGGCAAATGCCACGCATCTGCCGGCAAACA
>NZ_JBFUMG010001156.1:0-589 GCF_054049495.1 Phyllobacterium sp. P5_D12
GGGTGGAGTCGGCAAGCCCACGGTGTGTGCCCTGACGCTCGCATGGCTTCAGACAGCGCTTGACGTCGATCGTTCTGCTTGGGCCAAAGCGCGCGCCGCGATCGAAGGCCCGGCGTCTGCCGTCTCGAACATCATCGTCCGATAAGTTCGTTATCATCTTCGTTCCGCCTGGGAAACAACCCCTCCAATCAGTGGTCTATTCCAGGGGTCAGATCGCTTTGTAAACGGCAAGAAAACCCCGATGGCTCCTGCCGGGTAGAAGAAGCCAATATCAGGACAGTGACATGAATATCCTTCATATCGAGAAGCCCATTCGATTAGCCGACGTTGGCAACTGCTATGACAAAGCCGTCGCCGAGCTCCGATCGGTCCGGCTACGGGCTTGCTTGCCATAATAGAACGAGGGGAGGCAAAAGAATTCAAGCATCGACGGTGATAGAGACCAGTCGTCGATGCCTCGCTGCCAAGGCAACGAAGCATCAGGTCGTTAGTTCAAAGCAAGATCTTCCTCCGGCGAAAAGATTCCCACGATCGACAAGCTTCGCTAGGTGAAATTTGCCCATCCTCGCGAAACCGGGCACGCTTGTAC
>NZ_JBFUMG010001157.1:0-588 GCF_054049495.1 Phyllobacterium sp. P5_D12
TGGCAGAGCAAGGCGGTGGGCTTTTCGGCCGCGTGGAAATGCCGAAGGATCTCTCCCGCGTCGGAATCCTGCATCAGATCGACAACGGGCCCTT
The DNA here is from genome assembly GCF_054049495.1 of Phyllobacterium sp. P5_D12. Taxonomy (NCBI): domain Bacteria; kingdom Pseudomonadati; phylum Pseudomonadota; class Alphaproteobacteria; order Hyphomicrobiales; family Phyllobacteriaceae; genus Phyllobacterium; species Phyllobacterium sp. P5_D12. The sequence continues at coordinate 95 of NZ_JBFUMG010001157.1, forward strand.
GGCCTCCTGGCGCGAACACGCCGGCATACTTATCAAGCCCCTCCTCGATCACAGATCGCAAGGTGCGGCCCGCGTTCGTCGAGTAATCGCTGGCGAAGAAATCTTTGCCGCGCTGATACGCCGCCTCATCGCCGCCGAAATGCTGGACTGCGTCCGATGCCGGGTCAATGTAGGGCTTGGCGCCCGAAGGAGTGGCAAGCAGAACTTCATAGCCTGCCCCGACAAGCGCCAGCATAGGCACCACTGTTTCATTAAGATACTGTCCCGTCGGCCCGGTGCCGCCTCCCTGAATTTCGATACGTGTGGCGTTCGAGCCCATGACCAGCACTTTTCCCTTGCTCATAAAGCCGCCTCCCGATGTTTCACGGCGGATGGCGGACCGAAGCCGGCCATCCGGAACCGCGGACATGATATCGCGGCGCCTCCCTGATGGCTGGTTAAAAGAGGTTAAAACCCGCATAGGTCCTGACGGCCAGGATCAGTCCGGCGACGTT
>NZ_JBFUMG010001158.1:0-586 GCF_054049495.1 Phyllobacterium sp. P5_D12
GGTATTAGCGGACAGGCAACAGCAACTGTTGGCTTGAAAATGTCGCCTTGATGTCACGCTGCATTTAACCAGGGTCTTCCTCACTTTGTGTGGTTAACAAATCGTTAGGGGTCACGGCGCTAGTGCCAAAGCTGGATCTCCGCTGACATTCTTTAGYGCCATCGCAAAGGTAACGCCCCGTATTGCCCGTCGAATTTGGCGGATGCTGTTGTGCATTACCGCTTGCTCAAGCAGAACCGACCCAGTCCGTGCGTGCTGAAGCAATTTTTGAGGCAAGACGCCCTTACCCAACTTGGGCAATGTCGATGTGAGCATCGCCCCACAGATTTGACAGTCGAATGCCCAAGCTCGTCGCTAATGCTTGAGGCTGCGCAGCGTATGGTTCGGACAGGGAATGGAAGCAGTCCCGGATGAGACATTATGCGATTTTCCGTGCATATTCCGAGAACATCATGGCGGTTCAAGTCAACTACCTATGGAGACAACCTTTCTTTTGAGAGCTCAATACTGTTCACCTCCAAAGTAATTCCCGGACGGGATGACCATGTTTCAGACATAGCTGAAACGTCGGCACATTCCTTCTGGC
>NZ_JBFUMG010001159.1:0-586 GCF_054049495.1 Phyllobacterium sp. P5_D12
AAAAATAGGTGACGAGCCGTCGCAAAAGCCGCCAGACTGRTGGAACAGAATCGGCCCATACTCCGACTGAAGCGTCGCTATCAGTTCAAGCGCAGCAGGTGTAGCGCTGACTTTATCTTCCATGGTGCTCCCTCCGGCAAATCGTCATCGGTGGCGCAAAAAGTGCCACCGATGTTTATTAGCCTACGATCTTAGAAGAAACCGAGCTTTTTGGGGCTGTAGCTGACCAGCATGTTCTTGGTCTGCTGGTAGTGATCCAACATCTTCAGATGGTTTTCACGGCCAATGCCAGACTGCTTGTAGCCACCGAATGCCGCGTGCGCCGGATAGGCATGGTAGCAGTTTGTCCAGACGCGCCCTGCTTGAATTGCACGTCCGAAGCGGTAGCAAGTATTTGCATCGCGGCTCCAGATCCCTGCGCCAAGGCCATAAAGTGTATCGTTGGCGATCGACAGCGCCTCGTCATTATCCTTGAAGGTCGTCACCGAAACCACGGGGCCAAAGATCTCCTCCTGGAAGATGCGCATGCGGTTATGACCTTTGAAGACGGTCGGCTGGACATAATATCCACCCGCCAGATCACCGG
>NZ_JBFUMG010001160.1:0-583 GCF_054049495.1 Phyllobacterium sp. P5_D12
GACGAGTCTTGCAGGCACCGCATATCGAATATGATCAGTTTTTCGTTTTCGTTCATGCTGCTTCCGCTCATATTGGAGCCCGCTTCTAGCTGCATATACAGGAGGCGGCAAGCAAATTGAGGTATTTACTCGCGAGAGTTCGATGTGCAGCGCTGGTCGGAGTGGTCAAGCGCCAAGTGATGGCCGTGCCAGTTCACTCGAAGCGACTGAATAGCTGTTGCGAAGAGGAGTTTCCCTGAAGCGGCACTCAGTTCAGGTGTGCCGCTGCGATCATTGCCAATCGCCTGCTGATTTACAAACTAACCGCAGACGTGAAAAACTCGTCGACCTGCTCGGGTGGATCTTATGCCGGCTGACACCACCGGCCCCTTCACTAGCGGTTCTAGAGCAACGCCCACAATATGATTAGACACTATGTTCTACACCCGTCAGATCCTTTCCATCGAAGCTCGCATCTTTCGCTATCTGAGAGAGCCGACAATAGGCCCCTGCGGCTATAGCCGCAGAATTCCGCAAAGGCCCTCTCATCGAACGACAAGCTGGAAAAGCCGCCGGGGCCAAAAGCGACGGGCCGCGCTAAGGT
>NZ_JBFUMG010001161.1:0-583 GCF_054049495.1 Phyllobacterium sp. P5_D12
CTCAAAACTCAATTCAGATTGCCTGGTGTTTCTTTCGGTCTCCCTGCCATGCTTGGCAAAATCCTCAGGAACAGCGCCCTGAAACGAATAAATGGATTGCTTTTCGTCACCGACGGCAAACAGCGTGCGCCGGATGTCGCGGGCGGATTTGCCGGCAAAAAATTCCGCGCTGAGCAGAAGTATGACACGCCATTGGTTGGGGCTCGTATCCTGCGCCTCATCGACCAGAATATGATCGATACCCTTGTCGAGCTTGTATTGTACCCATGGTCCAGCATCCTGACGCGACAGCAATCTCACTGTACGCACAATCAGATCGTCGAAATCGAGCAGACCATGCGTCTTTTTCATCTGCTGATAACGACCGAGCAGGTCGTCAATCAGAACCAATGCGGAAAGGGTAAGGCGAAGCACGCGCCATTGTTTAAGACGGTCCAAACCCTGGAATACGCGTTGTGCCGCTTGATCGTAACGATCGATAAAATCCGGATAATGGTCCGTCACCCCCTTGGTTGCGATATAGGAACCGCTTTTGGGATCACCCGTCGCTTTCAGGAACGCCGCTCGCAGCGCTTCCTCGCGT
>NZ_JBFUMG010001162.1:0-583 GCF_054049495.1 Phyllobacterium sp. P5_D12
GTGTCGCCGCCACGCTCGGCGCCCACCATGCCATGCAGATACGTGCCCATGGCCAGATTGTGACCGCGGAGACGGTGCGCGGAGCGTTCATCGATTCGCTTCATCTCGTAGAGAACGCGGAAGCTGCCTACCGCGCTGCCGCCATCGGCAAAGTGAAGCCGTTGACGGACGCCGAGCTTGATTCATTTGCCCATAGTTTTCGCCGCGATCATCACATTCGCAAGCTCTGGAGCTACTACGTGCGCGGCGCGTTGCGTGAGGGATTGTTCCCCGAGAGCTGGAGCGAACAGAAGTAGAAAACGTCGGCGGGACTAATGCCCCCGGACAAAACCGGAAAGTTGGTCTTTCCGAAATGAAGCTACCGCCGCTCCGAGCGGCTGGTAGGCTAAGACGCAAAATATTACGTCCGTGGACGCTTCCAGGCGCAGCGGAAATGCATCGACAGGAGGAATCAATGCACCAGGATCCATTAGGCGGCGGCACCGGCACTCACTGGCATGAACCCGCTGGCACGAAGAAAGCCGGTTTCGGTGAGTTCAAGAAGCAGCCGACCCCTTATGATCAGTTCATGGTGGAAGAAGGC
>NZ_JBFUMG010001163.1:0-582 GCF_054049495.1 Phyllobacterium sp. P5_D12
CTCTGGAGCAGAACCGACTATCGAGGACAACCGCAATAACCGCCAGAATTTTTTAATTACTGCGGCGCTTTTTCTAATAGCAGTCGTGTTCGCCTGCGCTACATGGATTGATGCCGTCGGCGTCGGACGCGTCTTGGGCTCCATGGTAGTTGCCTACTTTGCACTTGGGGCGATCCTCGCCCTTATCAACGCCGTTGAGTTTGCAATCACCTGGTTAACCAAGCGGGAGGTGTTCGGACGTACAGCGACGCCTCGCGCGGTCGGCGTTTATGCAGCCGTCTTCCTGATCGGCATTGGGATTCTCAATGCGTGGCTGCACCCATTTCACCGGGTCCGTCCATGCGAAGGTGACTGCGTGGCTATAGTGCAGCCTGACGAAAGGCCGACTGTCGGAGCGGCGGCAAACGCTTGGTATGAGCAGGCGAAGACGGCTTATCAGTATGCGGGCGGAAAAGGGCCTGTGCCGATGGTCATTGTTGCAACGGCGGGAGGCGGCATCCGCGCAGCCTATTGGACAGCAGAGATCCTCGAAAAGCTCACGAGCGATTTCGCGCATGAGGAGGGGTTTGAGAACTATGGAGG
>NZ_JBFUMG010001164.1:0-580 GCF_054049495.1 Phyllobacterium sp. P5_D12
GGGCAGGGCGAGGGGATTAAAACCAGTCGGCGCACCTGGTTGAAGGACTTCGTAGTTGCCTCCCAGTGCTCGAATGAAAATTTCGCCGCCGCGATCCTTGTCGAAAAAAATGCAGCGCGGCGTTGGTTTGATGCGCTGCGACTGCGCCATCAGAAAGGAGAGGGCCACCGTCTTGCCTGAGCCGGATGGTCCTACCATAGTGAAATTACCGAGATCACGGACGTGAAAATTAAAGAAGTAAGCGCTTTGGCTGGTCGTCTCCAGCAGCGAAATGGCGCTGCCCCAGTGATTGCTTTCCTTCTGGCCACTGGGAAAATTATGCAACGACAGAAACCCGGCAAAATTCTTCGACGAAATCATCGCCGACCGGGCGATATACGAAAAATTACCGGGCAGCTGCGCCCAGAATGCTGGTTCACAGTTCAGATCCTCGCGCAGCCAGATAATGGATTGATCGGTAAGCGTAGCTCCGACGGAGCGGATGCAGCGATCGAGTTCAGCTTTGTCGGCGCCAAGACACATGACCGACAGATGGTGTTCGCCATAGATGGAGCGCGAGCTCAAAAGCTCATCGCGTGCC
>NZ_JBFUMG010001165.1:0-579 GCF_054049495.1 Phyllobacterium sp. P5_D12
GCGCAGTGCGTATCCTGAACCGGAAGGTGAGGGCGGTTGTTCGCCCACTTACCGACGGCCAATTGGTAATCGCGCAAGGTATCGAAAATACGGCCCGAAAGGATCTCTCATATATCGAGCGAGCCACATTCGCGCTCCGCTTGGAAGACAGGGGTTTCGAACGGAACGTTATCATGCAGGCGCTAAGCACTGACAAAACAGAGCTCTCGAAGCTCTTGTCTGTCGCGCGGTCTGTTCCAGGCGACATTGTGCAGTCAATCGGCTCCGCACCGTCTACGGGACGACGCAAATGGATGGAGTTGGCCGAGAAGCTGGTAGATCAAAAGCTCCTTGGTGTCGCCCGGAAGGAAGTCCAGTCGGCCAACTTCGAAGGCTTGGGCTCGGACGACCGCTTTATGCTAATTGTCACGCGTATTTCCAAGAAACCGAAATCTGATTCCGCATTTGCAGAATGGAGGACGAGAGACGGAAAGGTCGCCGCAAAGATCAAAGACACAGGGAAAGCTTACACGCTGTCCCTGAAAGCCAACGGAGCAGAGGGCTTCGGAAAATATCTGTCAGGCAAGCTAGATGATATCT
>NZ_JBFUMG010001166.1:0-578 GCF_054049495.1 Phyllobacterium sp. P5_D12
GAGCTGATGGGCGAGGAAGGAATTGTGACCTCCTTGCCCCAGGTTATCGGCCTGCTCGGAGCGGCCACCACCCTTGCCAATCTCGGGGGGCCCTACTCCAGCGTCTACCTCCTGCCCGGCCGCAACGAGGAAAGGGGCAACACAGATGACGATGTAACGGTCGTGTTGGTTGAGGGGATGCCGGGGCCCCCCGGGCCCATCCTCTAGCGCTCGCGGTTCGGAGAGATCGGCGGAAAAGACATACAGTCCGCTTAGAGTGCCATATGACCGGACCGGCCTGTCCGTGCTCAAAAAGGGATATCGCCCTCGACAGAAATGCGATGAAGAATGCGAAGGTGGTCGTCATAGTCATTCATTGCCATGTGCATGGTGCATCGATTGTCCCAAAATACCGCATCGAGGTTTTTCCACTCATGGCGGTAGCTTATTTCCTGCTGGGTTGCATGCTGCATTAGAAAGGCAATTAGCTGGGTACTTCCTGTTTCGGACAGTCCTTTTATCCTGACCGTGCACGCACCGCTGACAAAGAGAGATTTTCTTCCGGTCTCTGGATGTGTCCTGACAAGGGGATGTTCCAC
>NZ_JBFUMG010001167.1:0-576 GCF_054049495.1 Phyllobacterium sp. P5_D12
CTCTGGTGCAAGGTCGAGCTTCGGTCCGAGGTAAAACAGTATATTGGCGACATGCGATACGATCAGATCACCATCCTTCAAGAACGGTGGCGCAAAGGGAATGTATGGCGCGGATTTGCTGTTTAGCAGCTTCATCATGGCTGCAGTGCCATCCGATCGGCGGGCAACGTCGATATATTCAGCCCCAGCCTCTTCGAGGGCCAATCGCACGAATTCGCCGCGCCCCTGCAATCCGTCCCAGTAGTAGAGTTCATAGTGCATAGAGGTCCTCCTCAACTTGTCTCAGGGAACATCGAAACATGGGAATGTGGCGGAGACCAGCGCTAAACAGCACAGATTTTGATGAGTGTTAGGCAGCTGTGCATTGTCACAATAGTTTCGCATCAGTTCGATCAAACTTTCACATTGCAACCCTAGAGATAGTCCCGGTCGCGACAGCTTTGCATTGTTCAATTTGCTGTCTGAGCACTCATTTTCAATTTCGGAACGGGGACTTCAGATGAAACATTTTGGTGTCAAATTCGCGGCAATGGCCCTGGCGTTGGGCCTTGGCGCCACGCCGGCGCTAGCGGAAAA
>NZ_JBFUMG010001168.1:0-575 GCF_054049495.1 Phyllobacterium sp. P5_D12
GTCTGATCGACTTGTTCGGATAAGCGCCCGTCTGCACAACGACGCCGTTGAAATTGACTGCCTGGACAACGGTCCCGGGTTCGCTGGCGATGGCGAGCAATTTTTCAAGCCTTTCCATACGACAAAGCAGCACGGTATCGGAATGGGACTCGCTATCTGCAGGTCTATCGTGGAAGCCCATGATGGAAAAATATCGGCGCGAGCCAATCCTTCGGGCGGCGCTGCGTTCCACGTCAAGCTGCCAGTCAACCCGCAACCAACGAACCCGATGGAGTAGAAAATAGAAGCCATCTATACGGCTAGARTCACGGCCTCTGGCGGACGTCATGGCATGATCAAAAGCGATGACGGCATTCTCGATCTAGCGCTCGCTATGCCGGCTTCGCTGGGTGGCAAGGGCGGCGCCACCAATCCCGAGCAGCTTTTTGCTGGAGGGTATGCAGCCTGCTTTGAGAACGCGCTCTTTCGAGCGGCTCGTGAAAGTCGCCGCCACATACCTGACGGCGACATAACGGTAGTAGGTGAAGTCGGGCTGAGCAAGACTCCGAGCGATACTTTCGCCCTTTCGGTAACGC
>NZ_JBFUMG010001169.1:0-573 GCF_054049495.1 Phyllobacterium sp. P5_D12
ACCACCGGCCCGATGCTGAAATCGGGGAGGAGTTTGGAACAAGCGCCACTTCGCCGAGACGGCGCGCGCCCTCGTCAGTGCCAAGCACCTTGGTAAAGACTTCTTCGCCCCGCGTCGCCTTGGCTTCGACAATCCTGCCATCTTCGAAGCGAACCTGGATATTTTCGATGAGCGTGCCCTGGTGGGAAAGCGGCTTGGTGCTCGAAACGTGACCGTCGACCCGCAATGCGTGGGGTGTCGTGAAAACTTCCTCGGTGGGAATATTCGGGTTGCAGGTTATGCCGTTCTTCGCGACAGAAGCACCGCCGTGCCATTCATGTTCATCGGCGAGGCCGACAGTGAGGTCCGTGCCTGGTCCCTTGAAATGCAGTGCTGAGAAAGTGCGCTCATTCAGCCACTTTGTGCGCTTATGCAAGGCGGCATTGTGATCACGCCAAGCGCTGACAGGATCGTCCAGATCGACACGCGACGCCGCAAAAATTGCATCAGCGAGCATGGTTATAGCCACGTCGGGATCCTGATCGGGAAATACCTGCTTCGCCCAGGATGGATTCGGGTACGAAACGATGTTCC
>NZ_JBFUMG010001170.1:0-571 GCF_054049495.1 Phyllobacterium sp. P5_D12
CTGTACACCGGGATAATCTTTCTTTGTGTCTTGCCCTCCACGGTACAGTCTTCCATCGCGTTTACATCGATAGCAGGCGGTAATGTTCCGGCCGCAATCTGCGCTGCCTCGGCATCGAACATATTCGGGATGTTCCTTACCCCGTTGCTGGCCGGCGTTCTGCTCACCGCCAGCGGACATGCCGGTTTCTCTCTCGACGCACTGCAGTCTATCTTTCTGCAGTTGCTTGCGCCGTTTTTGCTGGGCCAGATCCTGCAGCCGTGGATCGGTAATTTCATCAGAAGCAAGAACAAAATCCTCATGCCGGTCGACCGGGGATCAATTCTTATGGTCGTTTATTCGGCGTTCAGCGCGTCCGTAAATCAAGGATTGTGGCAGACGACGTCCTTGCACGATCTGGGCATTCTACTGGCGATCGATAGCGTAATTTTAGCGGTCGTGCTCGTGGTCACGATGTTTGGCAGCCGTTTGCTCGGCTTCTCCAGAGCCGACGAGATCGCGATCACCTTTTGCGGGTCAAAGAAAAGTCTCGCAAGTGGCGTTCCCATCGCCAACGTGCTGTTTGCGGGGC
>NZ_JBFUMG010001171.1:0-569 GCF_054049495.1 Phyllobacterium sp. P5_D12
GGGTCGTCAAAACCCATGCAATCGCAGTTTCCAGAAGCATCGCAATTGCCCACGCCGAATACCATTCCATTCCGTATGCCCATGAACGATTTCGACCGGTTCCAGATTTCTCACCTCTCATCGAATTTCTCGGTACCGAACTACGAGCCGGAGCCCATTGCCACCAATCTTCTAATGATGTCGTCGCTCGGCGCTTGGCTGGATTCTCGAGGTGCATGGGACCCGCCGGGCCTTTCGGTGGAGGAATGGGTCCACCGCGCAAGCATGGGGCGGGATCACTATGTCCGCATTGTCTACAAGGGCTGTTTCTTCCCGTTCGGTCATCGTGCCGTTTTGATGAAAATCAGCGAGCGCAAATTCCACAATGGCAGGGGTACGCAAGAAGCGGTTCCGGGCAATACCGCTTATATGCGCCAACAACTGTTTCTCGCCATACGCGAGCGCGAACGCACCTTTGTCGATCCCGAATTGAGCAACAAGAACGAAACGATATGGCTGCATCGAAAGATGCCGTTCTCAAGCGTCCGGATACTCACCGCAGTCACGCCCAGCCTCGATGAGCCCACGAG
>NZ_JBFUMG010001172.1:0-568 GCF_054049495.1 Phyllobacterium sp. P5_D12
GCTAAGAACCTGCATGATATTCAAAGCATCCTCGGAACCAACCACCATCAGTCCAAGCGTTTGGAAATGTTCACACGACGGGAACGTGAGGTCATCGAAGTCCTGCGACAGGGAAAGGCAAACAAAACGATTGCCTATGCCCTCAGGCTTGCTCCAAACACTGTGAAAGTTCACGTTCGGAATATCCTCAAGAAGGTTCGGGCGACGAACCGGGCGGAAGCAATTTACAAAATCAACGCCATGTTTGATGAGATCGCATAGAGCGACGTTCGGTAGCAAAAATAGAACGCCGTTGGGGGCGACGGGGGCCGCTCCTACATCTGACCCTCCCTCTTGTGGGAGGGTCTTTTTTCCACGCGCCTGTAGTACTATGACAGATCTTGATAGGATGCGAACCGCCGGCCCACAAGATGTCGCATTATTCTAACCTATTGATAGTATGCGACTTAGCTAAACCAAGATAAGGGCATCGGTATAAGTCTGTTCGGAACAAGCGCACAGTAGGCGCCCTTGGAACACCGCCCCTTGATGATGCCGTGGCCCTATAACCGTTTGTGCCATAAGGCGG
>NZ_JBFUMG010001173.1:0-568 GCF_054049495.1 Phyllobacterium sp. P5_D12
GCTCGGTGAACACCGTCGATCTCGTCACCGAGGAAGGCGGCTTCGACTATGTTTCCGATTCCTATGCCGACGACCTGCCCTATTGGCACGAGTTCGGCGGCAAACACCAGCTCGTTGTTCCCTATACGCTCGATGCCAACGATATGCGGTTCGCGACGCCGCAAGGATTCAATGCTGGCGATCAGTTCTTTTCCTATCTGAAGGACAGTTTCGATACCTTGTACGCCGAAGGTGAAGCCGGTTCGCCCAAGATGATGAGCATTGGTCTCCATTGCCGTTTGGTCGGCCGGCCAGGAAGGATCGCAGCTCTCACCCACTTCATTGAATATATACAAGGCCACGAGAAGGTCTGGCTCGCTCGTCGCATTGACATCGCGCAGCATTGGGCCACGAACCATCCCTATAAACCGCAGCGAGTGCAGCCATCTACAATGTCCGAGGACGCATTCGTCTATCGCTTTGGCGGGGTGTTCGAACACTCAGACTGGATCGCAAAACGGGCATACGCTGCCGAGCTCGGACCATCCCACGATAACGTCACGGGACTGCACGCCGCGCTTTGTACGGC
>NZ_JBFUMG010001174.1:0-564 GCF_054049495.1 Phyllobacterium sp. P5_D12
CCGTTAAAGAGATCCTCGAACTATGTTTCCTTCCTTTTTTCTCCTCCCGCCGTGTTCTTATACTCCCCCTCTATTGTCACTAACGATCCCAAATACGCCTACACTTCGCAATACGCAATTGTGTTTAGAGCCATCCCCTATCCGTATACGTCCCCCCTCCAACTTTTATTTATTTCTCGAACAATTTCTTGATGTCAGCCATCTGGTCGTCCGCCAATTTGTCGGCGCCGCGGGACAAGAGTTTGGAGACATCCACATCGACCTTTTTCATGAACCGAATACCGGGCACTTTGACCAGGTCATTGCTGCAGTTGGCGTTTACCAATGCAACCGCACCATAGGCTGGGCCAATTGCTCCGGTTCTGTCGCAAAATTTTCTGAGTGTAGAATAAAATTTCCTGATCTTGCGTTGGTGATACGGTGGATTTCTTCTTCAGTGAGCACCGGGACCTGGCTGCGGCAAGATCGGTGTTTGACTTGCAGGGAGAGCGCGCCACTAGATTGGCGCGCTTCCGCGGCGATGCCTCGAATGGTGCTCACATCCGCATTGGCGGTGCCTAACGC
>NZ_JBFUMG010001175.1:0-560 GCF_054049495.1 Phyllobacterium sp. P5_D12
GGGCAGCAATTGTTCAGCCGGGTCAACCCCGCCTTTCTTGACATCGAGGATGCGCTTGAGGATTTGAATGCCTTTCGCGGTCAGCCTTCCGGCAAATTGCGCATCAATGCGGCGCGGGTAGCGGCGAAACTGGTGCTCTTACCAATTATCTCGAAGTTCCTCCAGGCATATCCCGCAGTAGAGGTCGAACTTCTGGTCAATGATGCGTTGGTCGATATGGTTGCGGAGGGCTGTGATGCGGGTGTGCGTTTCGGCGAGATGGTAGCGGCCGACATGATCGCAGTGCCAATCGGTCCAAGACACCGCTTCGCGGTGGTGGCCTCACCCGGCTACTTTGAACAGCATCCCGAACCGGTAACACCGCGTGATCTGAGCCGGCAGCCATGTATCCGCTATCGTTTCGCGGGCGGATCATTTTATCGGTGGGAGTTCGAAAAAGGCGGAATCGAGCTGGAGATCGAAGTGGCAGGTCCTCTTACCCTTGGTGATCAGGATCTGATGATAGGCGCCGCACTGGATGGTGCAGGCATTGCCTATCTTTTTGAAGAGCAGGTGCAGAC
>NZ_JBFUMG010001176.1:0-559 GCF_054049495.1 Phyllobacterium sp. P5_D12
CGGCGGACATCCTCCTCGAGGAACTCCTTGGAATTTGGATTGGTGAGACCGGACTTGTAGCTGTCCACCATGTAGTTGAGTGCGTCGAGACCGCCGCCCGTCGCGAATACTGGCTTGCCGTCCTTGAGGAAACTGCCGCCATAGGCGCTGACCAGCGTGGTGTAATCGCAGATCGCGGCTTCAGCCTGAGACCAGCTCCACGCGATCGGCGTTGCAAGCAAGCCCTTGTCCTTGATGATCTTGGCCTGTTCGGCAAGTTCGGCCCAGGTTTTTGGAGGGGTCTTGATACCGGCCTTTTCCAGGATTTCCTTGTTGTAGAACAGATATTTCGTGTCGAGAATCCAGGGCATGCCATAGCGCTTGCCATCATATTCGACGGTGGTCCAGGCACCTGGAAGCACGCCCGATTTCATTTCCGGCGTAATCTTGTCGGTTACATCCACAAGGACCTTGTTGGTTGCATATTCGGCCGGCCAGATCACATCGAAGAGAACGACATCATAGCCGCCGCCCGAGCCTTGAGCGAGGACGGTCTTGTCGTGCAAGCCTTCATAGGGAA
>NZ_JBFUMG010001177.1:0-558 GCF_054049495.1 Phyllobacterium sp. P5_D12
TGCCGGCGACGTAAAACTCTGAAACAGAACGATCATCGCCCATGGTCTGGAGGATGAACAGCTCCTCCGCCAAGGTCGTGGCCGTCCTCATGCGCAATTCCATCGCCGGTTTGGCACGGCTGTCGAGAATGGTGATATCGGCATCCGCCCCCGCCCGCAGCGAACCGATGCGATCCTCAAGACCTAGTGCCCGGGCATTGCCGAGCGTCATCATGTAGTAGGAATTGAATGGTGAGAGGCGCTGGCCCTGTACATGCAAAACCTTGTAGGCCTCGCTCATCGTCTCGAGCATTGAGAAGCTGGTCCCGCCGCCCACATCGGTCGCAACAGACGTGCGTGCACCGAGCTCTTTGAACCGACCTTGGTCAAACAAGCCACTGCCGAGGAACAGATTGGAGGTCGGGCAGAAAACCGCAACCGACTTTGTCTCGGCGAGTGTCGTGAGTTCCCGATCCGAAAGGAAAATGCAATGGCCCAGCAGCGTCTTGGATCCGAGAAGATCATAGTTCGCATAGATGTCGGTATAGTCCTTAGCCGACGGATAGAGCGAAGTTGCAT
>NZ_JBFUMG010001178.1:0-558 GCF_054049495.1 Phyllobacterium sp. P5_D12
AGCCCATACATGTCGGCCAGGATTCCGCTGACAATTGGTCCTATCGCACCTCCTACGGCTTGCACTGCGAACAGAAAGCCGATGGCTGTTCCTCCCATTTTCGCAGGCGCTGCATCCAGAACCCAGGCTTGCAGAACCGCCCGGATTGCGAAAAGGAAAAAACCAAGGATCGCCACGAAAAACACGAAGACCGGCGATTGGCCGGCAACCGCCATGAAAAGCAGTGTTACGCCAGTCATTAGCATGCTCGACATCATGATGCTTCGTCGCCCGACTTTGTCCGAGAAGTGACCCGCAAGCGGAGCGGCGACAAAGCCGGCTGCCTGCAAGCCAAACATGCAAGCGCCAACCAGAACTGGCGAATATCCCATCTGCTGACCGAGAAAAATCGGCAAAAAGGCCAGCAGTGAACCTTGCGTCATGGACTGGAAGGCCGAGCTGACAGAGAGCAACAAGAGTGTACGATTCATGATCAACGTGCCGAAACCGCGTAACGTGTCGGCAAGGGCTTCGGGGATAGTGCGACCCTGCCGCGGTTTATCATCCTCGATTTTGAGG
>NZ_JBFUMG010001179.1:0-557 GCF_054049495.1 Phyllobacterium sp. P5_D12
GATCAACCGGAACTCCATCCTTGTCAGCTAGCAGGACACAGCAGCCTGCACCACCGACAGCGGAATAAAGGCGGTCCAGCGCCGACTCTGCGGTATCGATTAATGATCCGAGCCGTTCGCGCGCATCTTTCAGTTCACGGTCGGTGAGCACATTCGGAGCGCCTTCTTCGGGACTCAAACCGTAAAGACGCATCGAACGACCCCAGGATGCGATCAGCGCAGATTGTGCAGCGGCACTTCCGATCAATGCGGACTGTATATGTTCGGCATGCAAGCCATCATGCCGCGTTGCCATGGCCTCCTCCCAAGGTTCAAGCGAACTACCATCGCTATTGCCAGCGTATGCTACTTTGACTTGCCGTCAATGGTCGACTTTGTCGTCACAGCTGGCGGCGGACACCTCCGCCACCAGCCAATGTCATCCGAAACTTACTTGCTCCAGCTTTTGACCAGCTCATCGTAGTTGACGGTCTGGGGCTTTTCCTTTTCGTTCTCGATCTTCAACTGGGGCGCCAGATGGCMGTTTTTGACGGCATCGGCATTCCAGTAGGCAAGGT
>NZ_JBFUMG010001180.1:0-557 GCF_054049495.1 Phyllobacterium sp. P5_D12
CAATGGAGGGCTGAGTTCAGCCCGCAATTATGGCATCGAGTTTGCACTCCGCAATTTCCCGAATCTCGAAGCCGTCTATTTTCTCGACGCCGACAACCGCATTACGCCTACGGCGATCCGCGACATTCTCGGTTTCATGAAATCGGACGACAAGGTCGACTGGATCTATCCGAATATCGACAAGTTCGGCATCGAGTGGAATGGAAATTACACAACGCAGTACTCGCGCCTGCTGCACCTGACCTTCGACAATATATGCGAAGCCGGCAGTCTGGTTTCGCGGCGCATGCTCGATGCCGGCGTGCGCTTCGACGAGAGCATGAAGGCTGGTTTTGAGGATTGGGACTTCTGGCTGCAGGCGATCGGACGTGGCTTCCTTGGTGCGAACTATCCTTTCTTCGGCTTCGAATACCGGCAGCGCGCCGAGAGCATGTTGCGCGATTCAAATCGCACGCGAGAAGGCATTCTGACCTACATCCGGCAGAAACATAAGAAACTCTTTGCCGCCGAAACCCTGCTTGCCTGGGAACACGAGGAAACGCCGCGCTATGCTGCGA
>NZ_JBFUMG010001181.1:0-557 GCF_054049495.1 Phyllobacterium sp. P5_D12
TCGGCCTGTCGATGATCGAAGCCGCTGAAAAGCGCGGTGACCTCAAGCCGGGCGCGACCCTGGTCGAGGGCACCGCCGGCAACACCGGCCTGGGCCTGGCGCTGGTCGCCCAGCAGAAGGGCTACAAGCTGRTCCTSGTSGTRCCCGACAAGATGAGCCGCGAGAAGATCTTCAAYCTCAAGGCGATGGGCGCCGAAGTGCGCCTGACCCGGTCGGATGTGGCCAAGGGCCATCCGGAGTACTACCAGGACATGGCCCAGCGCGTGGCCGAGGAAACCCCGGGCGCGTACTTCATCAACCAGTTCGGCAACCCGGACAACCCGGCGGCGCATGAGTTCGGCACCGGTCCGGAGATCCTGGCACAGATGGACGGCGACCTGGACGCGATCGTGTTCGGTTGCGGCAGCTCGGGCACCATGACCGGCCTGTCGCGCGCGTTCGCCACCGCCTCGCCGAAGACCGAACTGGTGCTGGCCGATCCGGTCGGCTCGATCCTGGCCGAGTACATCAACGACGGCGTGCTCAACGACAAGTCCGGCAGCTGGCTGGTGGAAGGC
>NZ_JBFUMG010001182.1:0-556 GCF_054049495.1 Phyllobacterium sp. P5_D12
GACCTACCCGCCCTATAATATCGAGCGGACTGGCGATAACACCTATCTCATCACCATCGCTGTTGCCGGGTTCTCGGAGGACGAGATCCAGATCGAGGCACATCGCAACCAGCTCAAGGTGACGGGCGAAAAGGCTGTAGAGAAGTCTGATGAAAAGGCCGAAACGCTTTACCGCGGTATCGCCTCGCGCGCTTTCGAGCGCCGCTTCCATCTTGCCGATTTCGTCGAAGTCAGTGGTGCGAGCCTGAAAAACGGCCTTTTGCACATTGAACTCAAGCGCGAAATTCCGGAGGAGATGAAGCCGCGCAAGATCGCTGTCACTTCCTTGTCCGACAAGGAAGCCAAGCAGATCGAGGCGAAAGCCACGCACTAAGCGGTTGGTGTATACAGATGAGAAAGGCGGCGCAGCAATGCGCCGCTTTTTTTATGCGATCAGTTCACCAAAGCGATCGATTTCTTCTGTCGAAGTGGCGAAACTGGTCACCAATCGGACAAGCGTTTCATTTTCACCGATCAGATGTTTCTCGGAGTGGGGCGGGTTCTGGTCGTAGAAGAG
>NZ_JBFUMG010001183.1:0-556 GCF_054049495.1 Phyllobacterium sp. P5_D12
CCGTCAGCACGATCAGGTCTCGCTCGGGGAAATCTGGAGGCAAAGCGAACGACGTGGCGAGCGTGACCAGTCCTCGCATTCCAGCCCAGCCGACGAGCAAAGTCTCCCCTGGTGCGAACGCTGCCAGATCGTGCCCGTGCCGATGGCGATATCCCACTATTTTATGAAACAGGTACGCGATTATGAGGCGTGTCGTGATAACGCCGACAACGACCATTGTAGCGAAACCAAGCGCTCGCTCGAGATCGACACCTGGCATCGCCTCAATGATGCGGCGGGCCTGCAAGCCCATCAGCAGGAACGCCACCACATTCAACAAGAACACAACTGTGGTCCACACTGCGAACGAATGTACCCGCATACGCGGGGAATCCTCGACTGAAGCAAGTGTGGCGATCGTCATCGCGCTCGCTACCGTAGCCAGGACCGCCGACAGATGCAGTCGTTCAGCGATTAGCCAAGTCGCAAATGCATACACGAACTGGAGCAAAGTGCCGCCAACGGTGTTTTCTGTCACCGGCCGTAATCGCGAGAGCAGAAACCCGAAGGCGATACC
>NZ_JBFUMG010001184.1:0-554 GCF_054049495.1 Phyllobacterium sp. P5_D12
ATCCGCTTCGACAGGCAGCGCCGAAATGGAGATGCCGAACGCGTCGATCTATACCTGCATTGGCCGGACATGCTGGGTTACCAGCCAGCGTTCCTGTCGGATTTCAACGGTGCGGTGCCGGAAAAGCGGCTGCTATTCCTGACCTTCGAGATCCGCGCTACCTCGCAGGATATGTCAGGGCGATATGGTCCGATCTATAGCACGTTGACCGAGGGTCCCGGTTCGAAGGGTCCATCTGGATTAACGATACAGAAGTTTCGAGCCGACAGTGGCTTCGTAAATGAGGAGCTGATGGTTTCGGCGGAACAGGCAGGACAGATGCCATTCGTTGCCCGCTGTCTTGACGAGGAAACCTCGAAAACCAACCTTGCATCGTGCCAGCGGGATATATTCCTTGGTGAGGATTTGCAGCTAACCTACCGCTTTCCAAGAGAAATACTTGGAGACTGGCAAAAGCTGGATCAGCAAATACGAACATTTGCCGAAGCCCATCTCAAAGGGCAGAAGTGACGCTAGCTCAGCGTCACTCGATCATAAGACTCAGAGATCCATCT
>NZ_JBFUMG010001185.1:0-552 GCF_054049495.1 Phyllobacterium sp. P5_D12
ACGAAAGTGCCTGAGCCGGGGAAGGGAAAATGCGAACCGCAGATTTTGATCTTGTCTGCGATCACGCGGTCGATCAGTTTGTGCCGGGTGAAAACTGCGGCCGGTCCGTCCTGATCGTAGCTTCCTTGCCATTCCGGGTGGGGCGCGAGCAGTGCCGGAACGTACATCGTATCCGCGGAAACGAGGAGTTGCTCTTTTCCAGAGGTCACAAGGAAAACTGAATGTCCGGGTGTGTGACCGGGCGCTGCGATCAGCTGGATGCCCGGAGCGACTTCCGTACCATCCTTCGCCAAGCTCCAATTCTTCCACATAGGAAATACGCTGGCGATGCGTCGGCCGGCGGGCTTTCGACCCTCAGCAAGCTTTTCAACACGCCCAGGATCCGTCCACCAATTATATTCGATCTCGTTGACAATTAGCTCAGCGTTAGGGAACACAGGCGCGTTCGTCTGCTTTTCCATCAGACCCCAAACATGATCCGGATGGAAATGCGAAATGATGATCGTATCGATTTTCGTATAGTCTATTCCGGAGGCTTTCATGTTTGCCGGC
>NZ_JBFUMG010001186.1:0-549 GCF_054049495.1 Phyllobacterium sp. P5_D12
GCATTCCCTTTCTGCTGTTTGGCAAGCCATTTTGGGAAAAGGCAATCAACTTCGATTTCCTGGCGGAGCAAGGCGTCATTTCGCCGTCCGATCGCGAGCTGATTACATTCGTCGATACTGCCGAGGAGGCTTGGGACGTAATCAAAACGTTCTACGATCTTTMCTGATTCTCGTCATTGCCGCGTGGCGGATAGACCCAGGTCACCAGTACGACGGAAATGATCATCAGCAGGTACCAAGATCCCAGCTTTGCAAAAGACACCGGCGCCCATCCATTGACCTGCGCCGGATAAATCCAAGCCCTTGACCACGTGCCGATGTTTTCCGCAGCCCAGACGAATAACGCAACAAGAAAGAAGGCTACGAGCAAGGGCATTTTGTGGCGAACGCGGAAGACGCGATAGTGCATTGTGGTGCGCCAGAACAGGGCAATTGTCGCAGCAAAGAGGACAACCCTGATATCCGGTATAAAATGATGCGCGAAGAAGTTTGCATAAATGGCAATGGCGAGCAGAAAGGTCAGCAGGAATGACGGATAGCGTTCAAGCC
>NZ_JBFUMG010001187.1:0-548 GCF_054049495.1 Phyllobacterium sp. P5_D12
CAGAGATTTGACGGGAAATAATCGCGGGCCCAATTCGGCAGATGTAACTGGGCCGTATCGATGATTTCCGCCATCTTCTGGAAAAGCGATACTATACCTTCGTCGGAACCATCGGTGAGCAGTGCCATGCTGCTCATGACAGCTGCGACAATCACCAAGATGAAGATCAGCGCCAGCATTGCCAACGCTATGGTTTTTGCCAGATGTCCGGAGATGCCTAGTCTACCGAGCAATGGAGCCGAATAATGGACGAGGTTGTAGACGAGCAGTCCTGAGAGGAGAGCCGAGAGCAAGCCTAGTTCAAGCACAGCGACGAGCGCGATGAACGACAAAATGTAGGAGGCAATTCGGAGCCTGGTGGCGGTTGGCAAGTGTGTCACCTGAGGGGCTGTCAATATTCAGCTGTACCTACTCTTGAAAACGTCCGCGACGCAAGCACCATTGATCCATGCAGGTAAATCTTCGCAATCTTGAGCACTGTATTCGATTGAAACATAACGGATTTGCAATTGTTTGACTCTATAAGTTACGAATGAACCGCCGGTATG
>NZ_JBFUMG010001188.1:0-546 GCF_054049495.1 Phyllobacterium sp. P5_D12
CATTGAAGCCATCGGCAGCACCGGTCGTGAACCAATCTTGCATCTGATCAACGATTTGGGTCGGGGTCCCCACGATTTGCCAGTGGCCTCGCGCGCCGGCGACGCGCAGGTAAAGCTGACGGATTGTCAGGTTTTCGCGACGCGCGAGATCCACCAGCAGTTTTTGGCGGCTTTTACTGCCATTGGTTTCGGTGACTTCAGGTACCGGTCCGTCCAGCGGGTATTTCGACAGGTCGACATCGCCGCCTATGCCATTAAGCAGTGACAATCCGACGATGGGATGGATGAGTTCCTGTATCTGCTCGAATTTTTCCCGGGCTTCCGATTCAGTCTCGCCCACAACCGGGAAAATACCAGGCATAATTTTAAGGTCATCCGGTGAACGGCCAAAACGCGCCAGTCGCCCCTTGACATCGCTGTAGAACGCGCGCGCATCCTCGATATTCTGGTGCGCCGTGAAGACGGCTTCTGCGGTGCGCGCCGCCAGATCCTTGCCCGGCTCCGACGAGCCAGCTTGGACGATAACAGGATGGCCCTGTGGTGACC
>NZ_JBFUMG010001189.1:0-544 GCF_054049495.1 Phyllobacterium sp. P5_D12
GACCATGCTGGATCAGATGACGGGTCGAATGCTGGCCGCCTGCAATCTCGCTTGGTACGACAGCAGGAAAGGCATGGTCCGTCGTGTAGCAGTTGATGAGAACGACCGGAATGTCGAGTTCGTAGACCGCCGCCGGCAAGACCACCTCGCGCGTAAAGATCGCCATATAGATCAGTGCCGAAATGCCGTGCTCGCGCAGGGCGCGGATCGTGCGGGGCTCCATCTCGGGGTCGTTGAGTGTCTGGGCGACCAGAATGATATTGCCGGCATTCCACGATGCCTGGCGCGCACCTTCGATAGCGACGACCGCTTCCGGACTGGTCGCAAGCTGATCGACGACAAAGCCGATCTTGCCGTCGATGGCAGGCGTCAGGATATCTGCGGTGTCGAGATGGGCGAAACTCGGTGCAGCATAGCCGAGCGCGCGCGCCGCCTCTATCACCCGTTCGCGGGTTTCGGCGGCAAGCTTTATGCCCGGCGTCTTGTTGAGCACGAACGAGACGGTGGCCTGCGAACACCCTGCAACCCGGGCGATGTCGGTCAT
>NZ_JBFUMG010001190.1:0-541 GCF_054049495.1 Phyllobacterium sp. P5_D12
CCCTTGAACAGATTGCCGATGAAATAGACATACTGCAGCAGAATGGATTGATCGAGCCCGAGTTGCTGACGCAGCGCTGCAATATCTGCCGCAGTTGCCTCCGGC
This sequence comes from Phyllobacterium sp. P5_D12, assembly GCF_054049495.1. Classification (NCBI taxonomy): domain Bacteria; kingdom Pseudomonadati; phylum Pseudomonadota; class Alphaproteobacteria; order Hyphomicrobiales; family Phyllobacteriaceae; genus Phyllobacterium; species Phyllobacterium sp. P5_D12. The sequence continues at coordinate 106 of NZ_JBFUMG010001190.1, forward strand.
CCGAGCATCACGGCAGCGGGATCACCCGGCGTGACGCGCACGATGATGAAAACTATCGTCACCACCAGGAACATCACGATGATCATGCCGATAAAGCGTTGGAGTATGTAGCGAAGCATATGGTCGGATCGTTCTCTCTTGCAGTTTTTACTGAAAAATGGTCGCAGGCTGGGAACCCCCCTGCCCGCGACCGTTGCGCCTGCGCTACTGCTTCAGCGACACATTCCAAAAATAGGGCCATGGCGCTGGCGTGAAACCTTCCAGCTTTGGTGACTTGGCAGAGAGCGCATTGAAATCACCGATCTTGATGATCGGGACTTCGGCATAGATCACCTTTTGTACTTCGGCCCAAAGTGCGACGCGCTTCTTTGGATCGACTTCAGAGTTAAACGCATCGACAGCCGCCTTGCGGGCGGGCGTATCCCAATTGCCGGGC
>NZ_JBFUMG010001191.1:0-540 GCF_054049495.1 Phyllobacterium sp. P5_D12
ATCGTCCGCCGCGCAGCGCTATCACATGCGCTGGTTCCAGAAGCAGCAGCCGAGGGACGGTTCGGTTCGCATCCATCGTTTCGATCAGACGCTGGTGGGTCTGGCGATTGCCGGTCCCAGAGCACGCGATCTCCTTACTAAACTCGTCGACGAGGACGTTTCAAACGCGGGTTTCCGCTTCATGGATTTCCGCGAGATGACTGTCGGTGGAGCACCGTGCAAGGTCAATCGCATCTCCTACACTGGCGACCTCGGCTATGAGATCTGGATGGAGCCTGCTTACCAGCGCCTTGTGTACAAGACGATCAAGGAGGCGGGCGCCGAATACAACATCGTGGATTTTGGCATGCGCGCATTGCTCGCCATGCGGCTGGAGAAAAATTTCCCCACATGGTTCCGCGAATTGCGTCCAATCTACGGTCCGTATGAAGGTTCGATGGATCGCTTCATCAAGCTCTCCAAGAACGATTTCATCGGCCGCGAAATGGCCGCCAAGGAAAAGGCCGAGTTTGATGCCGGAACCAGTGCGAAGCTGCGCCG
>NZ_JBFUMG010001192.1:0-537 GCF_054049495.1 Phyllobacterium sp. P5_D12
CCCTTGATTCTGCACTTCGCAAGTTCGGTATGGGCCTCATCGTCGATATCAATCCAAACCAGCTGCCGGCTACCCACCACAATCCCTGGTGGTTTGATGTTCTCGAATGGGGATCAAAGAGCCGTTACGCCGATCATTTCGACGTGGACTGGAAGAAACGTTTGGCGTTGCCTGTTCTGCAGCGCCCGTTGATCGAAGAAGTCCAGGCCGAGACTCTGCAGCTCAAATTCGATGCGAATAAATTTGCCCTCGGAATCTCTTACGGCGAGGTCTTTTATCCGCTGTATCCAAAATCCTATGAAACTATCCTTCGCGGCGTCGACAACCCTCTCTCTAATGATTTCCTGGATGCTGTAAACGAAGCCGAGCCGCAACGATCGGACGAATTTCATGTCCGGTTGCGGGAACTCTACGACACCAGTGAACTCGCTCATCGTCTGGTGCTTGCGTCGCGACTGAAAGATATCTCTCAGGACATCTCGATGCTTGAAGACGTGCTTTCGGCGCAAAAGTGGCGTCTGGTGACACGTCAGAAGG
>NZ_JBFUMG010001193.1:0-536 GCF_054049495.1 Phyllobacterium sp. P5_D12
GCGCAGCACGTGTCTGGTCATGATAATGCGGGGTCGGAGCCCTTTGGCCCGGGCGAAATCGACGTATTCAGCGTTGATGACGCCTATGATCGAGGACCGCAAATTGCGCATCAACACGGCAGAAAAGCTGAACGCCAGTGTCAAAGCCGGCAGGAACAGGTGATAGAGCCTATCGGCAAACGTGTCGCCATAGCCACCGACCGGGAACCACTTTAGCGTTGCGCCGAAGACGGTCAACATCAGGATACCAACATAAAACACAGGCATCGACAATCCGACCTGGAATGTGCCTCGAATGACCGCGTCGGCGGTCTGTTCCCGCTTCAGTGCGGCAAGGAACGCCAGTGGCACGGCCAGAACGAGGGCCAGCAGCGCTGCCATCAAGGTCAGCATCAGTGTCACCGGCAAGCGTTGCATGATGATGGTCGTCACAGGCAGCTTCAGTGCGATTGACGTGCCAAGATCGCCGGTGAACACGTTCTCCACGAAGTACAAGAATTGGATGGGGATCGGCTTGTCCAACCCAAGGCTGGCAT
>NZ_JBFUMG010001194.1:0-536 GCF_054049495.1 Phyllobacterium sp. P5_D12
TACTCGAGCCGATCGGAAGTCGTTGTATCGACTGAGCCATAAATTTGATTGAAGGAAGCAGTGCGAACGCCCTCACAGTCCGTTCTAGCCGATGATGGCTATTTAGCAATTCGTGAATAAACCACTCATAAACGAAAGTCTGAATCGATGAGCACGGCTACGCCTAACATCTTGTCTTCAACTTTTTCGATGAATCATTCGCGGCCTCTCTGGCCAGGCGTAGCGCGCGCAGGCGTTCGGTCTTGGCCTCAGTGGCGCGTCCGTTGGCCGCGTATTCCTCAACAGCTTTTGCCGCCTCGCGTGCACGTTGTTCCTGCATGACACGCAAGGGTGGCCGCGGGGCTGCGGTGACATGATCATCATTGTAGGGCAGCGTCTCGTCGAAACGCTTTTGGTTTTTGGCCCATTTCACAGGTACAATATTCATGGAATCTGCTCCTTTTGTTGATGAGTTTCAGCCGTGTCGACGACACTGCAGACTAGGAATTCTTCACATATACGTCAGTCAAACAGCATTGGTGGCCAGGTGCTCCTTG
>NZ_JBFUMG010001195.1:0-532 GCF_054049495.1 Phyllobacterium sp. P5_D12
GCCGTGACACAGGCTACAAACGCGCCGGCATCATATTCGCCTGCCCCGACGATAAGTCCTATGACGAGCATGAACGTTGGGGCCACAATCTCGAGGGCTATCAGCTGCCGAGCAGAATGGTGAGTGGCAAGGAACTCGATGACCTTTTGCCGGGCGGTAGCATGAAACTCAAGGGCGCTCTGTACACGCCCGCTGATGGTCGCGCCGAACCGCAAAAGGCCGCGCCCGCAGTCGCTGAAGCCGCGCGCGACAAAGGCGCGGCAATCCTGACGGAGTGTGCCGTACGCGGCATAGAGACGTCCGGCGGCAAGGTTTCGGGTGTTGTCACCGAGCGCGGACGCATCGCCTGCGACGCTGTCGTACTGGCCGGCGGTGCCTGGTCCAATCTCTTCTGCGGACTTTACGGGATCGATCTGCCGCAGCTGAAGGTGATGAATACCGTCATGCGCACGAAGCCGCTGGAAGGCGGTCCGGAATCGGCGCTTTGGTCCAAGGATTTTGCCATACGGAAACGTCAGGATGGGGGTTATAC
>NZ_JBFUMG010001196.1:0-531 GCF_054049495.1 Phyllobacterium sp. P5_D12
GTAGTTAAGGGTGAAGGCAATTGCGCCCCAGGCAGCCGCCAGTTCGAGGCCTGCGAAATAGGCGAATGCCCAGACGATCAACCCGGTCAAGACGCTGGCGAACGTGCGCACGAGCATGAACCGGCGTAATTTCTTTGAAATTTCGCGATTGGCATGGAGTATGTTCATGCCCTGCGGTTGTAGTGCGGGAGAGCGAAGACGCTTGCCGAAATCCTCTATTTCCAGGAGGCCGAGCATGACGAAAACAAAGACCAGCAGGGCAAATCCCGCGAAACTATTGAGCCGTCCGGCCAACCCCTGGGTAAAGCCCACCAGCCATGTCACGTCGAAGCGGTCGGCGAGTGGACCTGCGATGGCAATGCCGTGTTCCTCCAGCCAGTCGGTCCAGTGGACATAGACATCCTGGAATCTGCGGGCATTGACGAAAAGCCATTGGCCAAGCCTGCTTAGACCCCAAGTCACAGAGGATCCGACGGCGACGATGATGAAGATCGTTGAAGAGAGCGTCACAAACAGGGCAAGTAGTTTGGG
>NZ_JBFUMG010001197.1:0-530 GCF_054049495.1 Phyllobacterium sp. P5_D12
GCTATATATAGGAGCGACGCGAGGAAAAATGAACCCTCTTCATCGAAAATATTCCACAGCCCTGTTTCTGGTGCTTGTAACATTCGCTCCCGTGCTCTCCGGCTGCGCCCGTGTCTATTATGGCAGCTTCCGCTATGACGCTACGTGTGTCGACCATGATCCCCGCTATCCGGGCGAGGGCCCGGTTTGCGTGGTCAAGAAGACGAGGTAGGCGCTGGCGAATATTGAGGTCCGCCAGCCCTGAATTCGTCAATCAAACCGCGACGTCGAAGACCGCCTGGGTTTTCGCCTTGATTTCCTCGACCGTTACGCCGGGCGCAATCTCGATGAGCGTCATCTTGGGATCGCCGTGACGCGCCACTGTGAAAACGCCAAGATCGGTGATCACCAGATCGGTGACGCGCTGCCCAGTTAATGGCAACGTGCATTGCTCCAGGAGCTTTGCTTCGCCCTTGGCCTCGTGTTCCATGACGACGACCACTTTCTTGACGCCAGCGACAAGATCCATCGCGCCGCCCATTCCCTTCACC
>NZ_JBFUMG010001198.1:0-530 GCF_054049495.1 Phyllobacterium sp. P5_D12
ATGCTTTGCCACGAACTGGGTCACGCCATGCTGGATGCGATTCAGGACCGGCTTTGGCACACGGTTTATAAAGAAGTCGATGCCTTTCACGAATCATTCGGCGATGTGAGTGCCATACTGTGTGCCCTTCAAATCCCAACGATGCGAAGTTCGATCCTTACGTACACGGGCCCCAATCTATATCGCGATTCCAAACTCTCGCGGATTGCGGAGCAATTTGGAGCGGGCCTCCACGCGGAAGATCCCGCTGAGGCGTATCCGAATTGCCTCCGTAATGCGTGGAATTCTTTCTACTATGTCCGACCCGATCTTTTGCCCGGCTCAGCTCATATCACACTGCTCTCCTCGGAAAGACATTCGTTCTCACGGATTTTCACTGGTGCGCTGTTCGAAGCATTGGCTGGCATGCTGACTGTCCATGCGGCCATTAGCTTGGCACCCACCCCGGCCGAACTGCTCGATGTTACGATGGATATGAGGGACATTATGGCGGCAGCAGTGGTATCTGCTCCGATTGACACCGGCTACTA
>NZ_JBFUMG010001199.1:0-529 GCF_054049495.1 Phyllobacterium sp. P5_D12
CCCAACGGGATACAACCGAAAAGCAGCGGCAACGGCAGGTCCGATAATGTCGCGGGGAACGCATCTGCGCCACTCATGTTTCCGGCAATGAAGTTCGATACACTTCCCGTGACTGGTCCCGTCAGGCGCGACAGGGCACTCGGCTTCAGATTGGGTTGGACGAAACCGCCGGCGCGATCGCCCTGGCTGGAAAAGTCAAGTTGAGCCATGCCTGATTCAGAGAGGACATCGACAAAAACCTGGCCCTGATTGCTGGCGGCAAAACCATTTTGCAAATAGTGGGTATTCCATTTCACCGTGTTGGATTTGGCGCTGCCTGTCAATTGCGCCAGCGCAGCGATACGAATATTGGCGCGCTCGACCACCGGATAGAAGATAGGTTTTGAGAGGTTCTCGCTGTAATTTCGCATCTTGAAATTGTTCGGCTCAACGAAGCCGTCAAAGCTGAGCGAGACCGCATCCACCGAGGTATCGCCAGGCTTGACGCTCGGTGCGAGCGCTACGCGCTGCTGCTTGAGCTGCGCGACGC
>NZ_JBFUMG010001200.1:0-528 GCF_054049495.1 Phyllobacterium sp. P5_D12
GGGCGGTGATTTCGTCATCGGTCTGGTGGTCTTCGCCATTCTTATCATCGTCAATTTTCTCGTCATCACGAAGGGCGCCACGCGTATTGCCGAAGTTGGTGCGCGCTTCACGCTCGACGCCATTCCCGGCAAGCAGATGGCCATCGATGCGGACCTTTCGTCCGGCCTGATCGACGAGAAGGAAGCACAGCACCGGCGCCGCGAACTCGAAGAAGAAAGCGCCTTCTTCGGATCTATGGACGGTGCTTCAAAATTCGTGCGTGGTGACGCAATTGCCGGCCTCATCATTACCGCCGTCAACATATTTGGTGGTATTATCATCGGTGTGACGCGGCATGGCATGGAAGTCAGTGAAGCTGCCGATGTCTTTACAAAGCTGTCTGTCGGCGATGGTCTCGTCACCCAAATCCCGGCATTGATCGTATCGCTGGCGGCCGGTCTTCTTGTCTCTAAAGGCGGGACGCGTGGTTCAACCGACAAGGCCGTCTTTGGTCAGCTTGGTGCTTATCCTAAAGCGCTCTTCGTCGC
>NZ_JBFUMG010001201.1:0-521 GCF_054049495.1 Phyllobacterium sp. P5_D12
GCTCAAGCGCGAGACCGCCCGTCTCGAGCGCCTGGGGACCGAGCGTCCTGGCTTCGTAGAGAAGCCAGCTGCACCAGTCGAGGGGGAGGTGTCGCCACCGGCGCAGCCGGCTGCGCAGGCGGTGGAACAACCCCTCCGCACGGAGGCCGAAATCAGCCTTGCTCTCGATACTGTTCGCGTAAGGACAGAGAACGAAGCTGTCCGTGAAACCCGTCAGGCAGACACGTCAACGCAAACCAACGAGAAGCCGTTCGACGGTGGCGGCAGCGATCACGCCTATCGCACACAGTCCGAGGCCGGTGCAGCGCGGCGCGCGGAAAACGCCGTCGAGCTTGATCCGAAGCAACCAATACCGACCGATATCAATCAGTCGCCACAGGTCGAACGCTTGGCRCAGGAYCAAKCCGAACTCCTMAAGGAAAAACGGGAAATYGAGAARGTCGAGACRCAAAAGAAGACACACCGGCAAAAGCAATAGATGCTCTACCTGTCCCGATCGATTTTCCTCTGCCGATTGGGAC
>NZ_JBFUMG010001202.1:0-521 GCF_054049495.1 Phyllobacterium sp. P5_D12
GCCCTTCCCTCATATATCGGATGAAGCGTATCGACAAAGGCGCTCGCACGTTCGAGCTGAATGCCTGCAGCGAGGCATCGCGCGCAGAAGCCGTTGAACAGGTCCATCTCTGACATGCCCGACAATCCCTGCAGATCAAGCCAGGTTTCGATTTCGACGATATCGGCTTCGTTCATGGTTTTGGCGCTCGCATTGCTGATGGCCACGGCTTAACACGTTGCGGATATTTGAAAAAGATTGTGGCGCCGCATCGTGCCGGAGTTTTTCAATATTTTCAACGATAGGTATCTTGGTAAAAATACAACCTAACTCACTGTAAATCGTCTAAAATTTCCAGATTTGGTAGCATAGAATGACGATTTCATAATACTTAAGTCTCATTGACAGAAATAGGTCAACTGAATACTCGCATTGTGTTGTAGGCTCTCGCAAAGGCCAATTTTCAACTGACTTTGAATTTGTTTAAACCGTATTTTTTGAACGTAAAGCGTATAATTCAACCGATTTAGGCGGAATGATTT
>NZ_JBFUMG010001203.1:0-518 GCF_054049495.1 Phyllobacterium sp. P5_D12
GCGCTGTTGCGGGAGGCCTCGACAGTCATTCGTTGGTACCAGGCTCTCCTTGCTTTTTCCGGCGAACCTGCAGACCATTCCGGTTCTGATATCGCAGCCCGGTTGGGCCAGTTCGCCGATGACATCGATTTCAGGTATGCGGACGAAACAAAGGCGATTATGCTTGAAGCGGCGGATACTATAAGGATTCTGCGGCTGATGCTTGGCATCAGGCAGGAGATTCTCGATGAGCCCCTCTGAACCCAGCTTATGGACTAACGGCAGGTCGGTGTCGCCCCGCGGACTTGCGCTGTGATTTTGGAGGCCGCCTCGACCGGAATTTTCTTCAAACAGGATATGTTTTATAGCCCTGATGGCCTATGATTAATTTTACCCCTCCCGCGACATTCACCCAGAGATCTCATGAAACCCGCAAAATCATTTGTCGTTGAAATCAAACGCAACGGTCGTCGGCAGGTCGTTCGAGATCAAGAGCCGCTATGGGATCCCAAGCAGCTTCAAACAGCAACGGATGCGGT
>NZ_JBFUMG010001204.1:0-516 GCF_054049495.1 Phyllobacterium sp. P5_D12
GCACTCGCAATCATGTACCCGGCCGAAGCCGCTAGCGTTCCAACTTGGGCAACGACAGGCTTCTTCAGGGCGAGCTTACGTACAGCCTCATAGATAGCTTCACCGCCGGCCGTTGTTCCCCCTGGTGAGTCGACAGAGAGGATTACGCCCTTGACCGCGGCGGAATCCTCCAAGTCCTTCAGACGCTTAAGCAGTTCATCGTTTTCAAAAATGGTGCCCTCAACGCGAACCTTGGCGATATGCGGCGCTGATTTACCGGAAAACCCATCGGAGCCAGCATTGAAAAAATAAAGTGAAATCAATGCAAGGGCGATGAGCAGGAGCGTGAACGCGCGCCAAAATGTCAATTTCCTGCGAAGCCATCGTCTATCGATAATTGCGTCAGCAGTGTTTGCCATCGTCCTATCCATTCGCTCTCAAACCAGGGTCAGTTATTCTTTGCGGTATCATTTCGCCGAAGTCCAGACTTGCTGCGGGCGCTTGCTCAGCAGTTTGGACCTTGTATCTCGTCAAACG
>NZ_JBFUMG010001205.1:0-515 GCF_054049495.1 Phyllobacterium sp. P5_D12
GTAATTTGCCGGGTCCAGCCGGCCGGATATTGCTTCATAGGCGCATCGGCAAACGAAAAGCGCAGATTTGGCAAGGTACCGGCATCGGTAGTCGGCTGATTAAGGATATCCGGATTCTGAATATCCCGATCCACGTTGCGTGGTCCAGGATCATCGCCGCCCACTCCGGCGCGGCGCGGCTGCGGTAGGTCTGCGGCATAACTCGTTGACCCTGCGGCGGCGACCATGCCACCTGCAGACAGCGCCAAGAGCGCCTCACGACGGCTAAAAGCATTCATTATATGAGCCTTTCCGATAATGTCATTTGCACCTGCAGTGCCGCAGCTGTTGTCGGGGTTGATCGGAGATGCGCACGCCATGCTTCGATGAGGAACCAGGTTCGGCCATCGGCCTCGTCGATCCAAGTCTCGAAATAGTCAGCCGTCTCAAAATCCCGGTGCACGTCGCAGACATCGCGAGTGCAACGCAGGAATGAAGAGAGCTGCCTGTTGTCGCTGGCGAGTTCGGTCAACATC
>NZ_JBFUMG010001206.1:0-515 GCF_054049495.1 Phyllobacterium sp. P5_D12
GTGCTGCTGGTCGGCGCGGGGGAAACCATCGAGCTGGCCGCGCGCCACCTCAGCGAAGGCAAGGTGCGGCGCCTGCTCGTGGCCAACCGCACGCTGGCCCATGCGCAGGACCTGGCCAGCCGGCATGGCGGCGTGGCGCTGCCGCTGAGCGAACTGGAGCGTCACCTGGGTGAGGCCGACGTGGTGTTCTCGGCCACCGCCGCGCGCCAGCCGGTGATCGCCCGCGCGCACGTCGCCGCTGCGCTCAAGACCCGCAAGCACAAACCGATGCTGCTGTTCGACCTGGCCGTGCCGCGTGACATCGAGGCCGGCGTGGGCGACCTGCAGGATGCGTTCCTGTACACCGTCGATGACCTGGAGCGCGCGGTCGAAGACAACCGCCGCAGCCGCCGCGAAGCCGCCGCCGAAGCCGAGGCGATCATCGAACTGCAGGTCGCCCGCTTCGTGGAGACGCTGCAGGCCAGCGCCCACCAGGCGCCGCTGCTGCAACTGCGCGCCTATGGCGAGGCGACCCG
>NZ_JBFUMG010001207.1:0-514 GCF_054049495.1 Phyllobacterium sp. P5_D12
GGCGCAGGTCATCAACCTTCTGCTCGACCTGCAGGCTAGCCTGAACCTCGCCTATCTGTTCATCTCGCATGATATCGCCGTGGTCGAACGGGTCAGCCACCGCATCGCAGTAATGTATCTTGGTGAAATCGTCGAAATCGGGCCGCGAGCTGCGATTTTCGAGAATCCTCAGCATCCCTATACGAAAAAGCTGATTTCAGCAGTGCCCGTTCCGGATCCTTCGCGGCGAGGTTTAAAGCGACCTGTGTCCAATGACGAGATCAAAAGCCCCGTTCGGGCCCCGGATTTCGTAGTTCCACTCCGCCAGTATACCGAGGTTTCGGCGGGACATCTGGTTCAGCTCTAGAGTCGGGGCTTGAGACATTGGCCTGATCGTGAGATGACATTGCGAGAGTTGCCCCGTCATCAGGCACAGAGCAGGAAAAGCTATGTCCAAGCCCTTTATCGATCACCTGTCTTCCGAACTCGAGGGGCTGAAACAGTCCGGGCTTTATAAGACCGAACGCGTCATCAC
>NZ_JBFUMG010001208.1:0-514 GCF_054049495.1 Phyllobacterium sp. P5_D12
CTCCATAAGAAGGGCCCTCCATAAGAAGGGCCAGAAGCACTCTCCCACTCCCGGCCCCATAGTCTACTAGTCAGCGTATTGACCGGCCGCCTCAATGACCGGCTTCCAGCGGGTCACTTCGCTCTCGAGCTTCGTCTTCAGCCCGGCGGGTGTTGCTTCTGCATCAGTCGACGGCACCGTRCCCAGTTCARCAAATCGAGCGACGATGTTGGGATCTTTCAATGCCTTTTGCAGGGATGCCGAAAGTTTCTGCGTTACCTCTGCAGGGGTTCCCTTTGGCGCGTAAATGCCGTGCCAAATACCTACCTGCATGCCCGGCAGGCCAGCTTCCGCGACGGTTGGAACATCGGGAAGTGCATCGAGTCTCTTGGCCGATGTCACTCCGTAGGCTTTGATCGTACCGCCTTTGATCTGTTTGGTTGTATTGGTGGTCTGGTCGCACATCAAATCCACCTGACCACCCAGGAGATCTGTCATGGCAGGACCAGTGCCTTTGTAAGGTACAGTTGTCAGC
>NZ_JBFUMG010001209.1:0-513 GCF_054049495.1 Phyllobacterium sp. P5_D12
ACGAGTGCGTCTTTGGCGCATTCGTATTCGGTACCTTCCACTGCACGTGCCGCCAGCGTGTTCTTGACAACTTTCAAGAAAACGCCGGTTTCGCGTGCCTGCTTGCGCATCGCGGTCATCTGGGAGACCGTGGTGCCAGCATATTCGGCTGCGATCAAGGAGTGAGCCTTGGCGGCGACTTCTGCCAGCTCCGCGACTACTTCTTGCTTCTGGGACAGATTGAGAGCCATTGCACTCCTCCAATTGAACTCCGCTTACGGCTCCTGCCGAGCGCGGTCCTGGGCGGTATCCCTCCTGGACGCCGGGAACATCAGGTGATGTTCCAAGGGTGGGCCGTTCTAGACCTGGATGGCCAACCTGGGAGAACCCAGACGTGCGTAAACCAGAAAAACTCCAGAAGGGCACCATCTACGCAGGGTGATTCCCGAGAGAATCGATTAAGCGGTCGGTACTGCGCCGGCGGCGACTCCTTGCCAAAGCGAGCATCCCTGCCCGTCGCCGGTATGTACTGAC
>NZ_JBFUMG010001210.1:0-512 GCF_054049495.1 Phyllobacterium sp. P5_D12
TTGCTGAACCGCGTCAATGTCGTGCGGTCCGATTTCATGATCGGCGGACACTGCCTTGACGGTGATATCAGCTCCGGCGCCCCGCAGTTCCGCCTCAAGCGCGAGCGCATGCGCTCCAAACAGATCGTGGTCGCCGGTGATTGCAAGGACTTTCGTCTCAAGAAGATCAGCCTTGGGCGTCTCCTCCAGCACTTTTGTTGCGCGCAACAAAACTGCATTGCGGACAATGCCCGGATGCAGTTGCATCATTGCCGCGATAATGTTCGCGCCATTGGAATAGCCGAGAAAAGTAGTCCGCCGGAGATCCAGGTCGTAGGCTTCAACCGCGCCCTCTATAAACGCGGCAAGTGCTTCGGCCTCCGAACGAATGTCCTTTTGATCAAAGCTCAGTGGTCCAAAGCGCCGGAACCAGCGGGCCGAACCCTCTTCCGTGCTGCGTCCGCGCAAACCAATCAAGGTGGCGTGCGGGGCAACCTTCGAGGCAAACGGCATAAGACTGGTCTCATTACCTC
>NZ_JBFUMG010001211.1:0-512 GCF_054049495.1 Phyllobacterium sp. P5_D12
CCCTATAGGCGCGGTCAGAAAATCCTGCATCTTGGAGAGTTCATCGATCTTGGAAATTTATCGAAGCTTCACATCATCCGTACGACAAAACCCAAAAGTGAAGAGTTAGAAGAACTACAGATTTCCTCGCGCAGAGATATTGATGAGGTAAATGCCCGCTCTTCTGGGTTCACCTTCATTTCAATTGGATACGGTTGGAATGACGAAGACATTGTGTTTTGCGGCRATGACGTCACATCTCAATTCATTCAGCCCATTCCGAGCAGCAATTGGTACCTCAAGGACTTTTGGCAGATCGCAGGTGTTGTGGTGGCCATTGTCGGCGTGATCCTTGCCTACCTCGCCTTGAAGTAACCGCTATGCTCTAGCTTGCACTTCGAAACAGACGTCGATACCCGCCGGATTAAGGATGCTCCGATTGCTGGGCATTGTTCGTACTTTCCGCAGAATGGCTTACCGGGTTCGCGTTGACGATCATTCCGACTTGATTGAAACTGTTGGAAACAGAGAGG
>NZ_JBFUMG010001212.1:0-507 GCF_054049495.1 Phyllobacterium sp. P5_D12
CTCATGATACCTCACCTTCATTGCGATTTTGTCATTGCCCGAACCAATCTACACTGTTGTGGGGAGGCGAGCAAAGACATCCCGTACAATCCGTGCGAGCGTTTCATCGCGTTTTCAATTGCTGATTCTTCATTCAAAGGTGCGCTTTCACTTCAATTGTCGCAAATTACCGGCGCTTGTCTCCCTGACCAGACTTCTTCGGTCCGGTTGAATTACCCACTCAACAAAATTCTACACCCACGTGGCGGATGAATCCAGACTTTCCATCGTCCTTGCCCGCCGATGCCTGAGCTTTTTTTTCTCGCCGCCTTTGCACAGAGGAAGCAATATTCATCCCCTCCCGGTATTTTGCGACCGTACGCCGTGCAATCTCGATCCCTTGCTCCTTCAACAAATCCACAATTGTATCGTCCGAGAGAATGTCGTCAGGTGTTTCCACGTCGATTAGCTGCTTGATCTGATGACGTACCGATTGCGATGAATGCTGCTCCCCACCTTCGGTTGCCG
>NZ_JBFUMG010001213.1:0-507 GCF_054049495.1 Phyllobacterium sp. P5_D12
GTATTCGGCCGGGCGACGCGGATGAGTTCGTTTTTGCTGAACGAGATGCCCACGGCCTCTGAAGCAGAGGCATGCAGGAGGGGCCCCGCGCGGGAGCCGATACCAAATCGAAGCCGTCGTAGTGAAGCAGCAACTTGGCTTTTCATCTCGCGTACCCATCTGGTTTTATTCGCCGCGACCGGAGCGCTGGTTCTCGCTGCTGTTACGACTACCCAGAGAAAGCCCAGTTTGCAAACCTGCCCTACCAGAATTACCTTTTTTTACCCCCAATTTGGCTCGTTCGGTTGTAATGTGCTTCGCGCGCACCGTTGCTTTGCATACGAGACAATCGCGATGACCAAGCGATGGCAGCTCGGCGGCTAATCGAACCGTGGTTGCCTGGACGATAATAACTTAAGAGGCTTGCAATGAGCATGCCGCAAGAACCCGATTGAGTCGCCGAAACGGTAGCCTAAGCTGAGGAAAAACGATGCCTTATTCTCGCACCACCCTCACCCTCTCTGATGC
>NZ_JBFUMG010001214.1:0-507 GCF_054049495.1 Phyllobacterium sp. P5_D12
GGACTAACTCGATCGATGAATGTCCTTATGATCTGTGCAGCGTTCGCATTTATTGGTGCAATGGTCGTAGGACTAATCCCCTGATTGTAAATAAGAGCGCTACGAAGATGGTCTCTGACCGTTAAGCGAATAAAAAACAGGAAGGCGGCCCGGTTATAGCAACCGGGCCGTTTTCGTTTCTCATTCAGGCCGCGGCACCGGCAAGACTGGCCTCAACCGCATTGCTGCCACCAGGACGAATGCCGATCAAATGACAGATGGCGAAGGGTAGATCAGCCCGGTTCATGGTGTAGAAATGGAAATCCTGGATACCGCGCTCGACCAGATCGAGCACCTGTTCGGCAGCAACCGCGGAAGAGACCAAGGCATGCGTCTGCGGGTCATTGTCCAGCCCGTCAAACCGCTCGGCGAGCCATGCGGGAATGTGCGTTCCGGCCTTTGAGCAGAAATTGGTGACCTGCGTGAAATTATGGATCGGCAATATGCCGGGCAGGATCGGAATATAGA
>NZ_JBFUMG010001215.1:0-505 GCF_054049495.1 Phyllobacterium sp. P5_D12
CTCCTGGACCGTGAGAAGCTTCGCCGAAAAAGCCATCAGCGACGCCGTTGTCGACCAAATCACTTTCGAGGGATTTGATCCGCGTACTACTTGAGACAAGAGCGAGTTTCCTCTATATGGTATACACGTAAACCACCGGGATTTTCCATGAGCAAGCAAACAGCCATCAGGCTTCCAGACGAGACCTATGAACGTCTTCAGTCGCTGGCCGCAAAGACCGGACGCACCGCCACGTTCTACATGCGTCAGGCTATCGAAGAATATTTGGACGATCTCGAAGATTTGTATCTGGCAGAACAGGCCACGCTGCGCTTGAATCGCGGCGAGGATCAGGTTCTAACCGCGGAGGAATTCTGGCGTGGCCTGGACGATTGAGTACACTCGGTCGGTTCAAAAATCACTCAAAAGTCTTGATACACAAACGCGAGGGCGAATCCGGAAATTCTTGAATCAACGAATTGCCAATCTGGACGATCCCCGCCAAACTGGAAAAGCACTTCAAGGT
>NZ_JBFUMG010001216.1:0-503 GCF_054049495.1 Phyllobacterium sp. P5_D12
ATGCCGCCGCGATCATTCTCCCCAGCGAGAAGCAGCAGAACCCGATGACCGATCCGGTTGGTACGGGCCCGTACATGCTGAAGGAGCGCAAGGCCGACCAATATATCCAGCTGGCACGTTTCGACGGCTACAAATCACCCGAAGGCGACGAAAACGGCTATGGCGGTGCCCGTCATCAATATCTTGATGAAATTCGCTTTGTTCCTGTGCCGGATGCCAATACACGTGTCGAAGGCGCGGTTTCGGGTCAGTTCGACTACGTCGATAGCCTGCCGGTCGAAGCCTATGACCGGTTGAAGGATCAGAAAACGACTGAAGCCGTGTTGCTCAAGCCATTCGGCTGGCCGGTCTTCGTTATGAACACCAGCATGGGCATCACAAAGAACCAGGATATCAGACTGGCCATTCGCGATTCGCTCAGCATGGAAGACATGATGGCAGCGGCCTTCGGCAGTACGGATTTCTATTCGCTCAATCCGTCGATGTATCCCGACGGCTATAGC
>NZ_JBFUMG010001217.1:0-500 GCF_054049495.1 Phyllobacterium sp. P5_D12
ACTCAGCCCTCCATTGGCCTTGCGGAGATAAAAGACGTTTGAATGAGCCAGCGCATATGTCCGTCCGATTTCGCCGGTTTCCGGATAGGGACAGCCGTCATCTATGATCACGGCTGCGAYATCGAAAGGCGCTTCCTGCGCCAAAACGGATTCCACAGCTTCCGCAAGAAGCACAGAGTGCTTATAGGCCGGAATGAGCACTGCGACCCTAGTGGGCGGTGGACCATCCGGGTCGATATCGGACGGCAATTGCGTGCTGATCTGTTCTCGGAGACGTTTGATCTGGTCCAGCATGAAATTATCCATTGACCATGAGGCTGATGTTACGGAATTTCGCCCAAGCGAAAGCGTTATCTCCCGGATTGTCCTTCATTCGGGTCGCGATGTAGATGTTTTGCCACACGCCAACCTGTTCAGTGATGAAGGCGTTGAGCCGTGGCTCTTCACCCGGCGCAACACTAGTCCAACCTGAAAATCCTTCTCCGGTGCCGGGTGACCGT
>NZ_JBFUMG010001218.1:0-500 GCF_054049495.1 Phyllobacterium sp. P5_D12
GAACGATCACCAAAAAAGAAAGATTTTTCGCCTGTCCCAAAAGAGAACGTTTACCAATTATGGATCTATACGGGCAGAGTAAAATATTATGAGAGAATTGATCGGCTTTTGCCTCTAAACCTATCGAGGCGACAGTTTTTATGCCTTGCACGACGAGTCGTAGAGTAGGCGGGTATATTTATGACAAGCAATTCGGTAATGCCGGGGAAACACGAAAACCTCGGGGCCTTCCCGTTTGTTCTGGGTGGGCTATCTTTTATACCCCTGATCGGTGTGCCGTTTGGAATTGTAGCTGTTGTTTTGGGGCTTTTTACCAAGCGTACCAGCGGCAACAAACTTGCTGTCGTGGGAGTGTTGGGAATCTGCTTTACCGTCGTTGTATATGGCTCTCTGTTCTACTTTGGACTTGCGCAGCGGGGTGGTATCTATGATGAACTGCGTACAAAAATGGCTCAAAATAATATTAATTCACTTGTAACAGTGCTGGAATTCTACCGGAC